>NZ_JAEHBI010000008.1:0-157150 GCF_016483705.1 Bacillus cereus group sp. N6 | reverse complement strand
ATGGAAAGCTTGGAAAATAAATAGTCCCACCCCTTTTCATATATGGGTGGGACTGTAAAGTCATGATTGTTTATTTTGAAAAAAATTATAGAAAAGCTGTATACATTTTACGCTCTCAAACGTTGAGTATATAGAAGGGAGAGCAGAATGAGTCATGATACGTTTGAATCGTTATTAATAGAGAAGTCAAAAGCTGTGTTTGGATACTTAATTAAGATTGGAGCAGATAGAAAAGAAGCGGAAGATATTGTGCAAGATACGCTGTATAAAGCTTTATTGCTTATGGAGGAAATACCGTTAGAGCATTTAACACCGTGGCTCTTTAGGGTTGCAATCAATCAACACCGAGATTTATATCGGAAAGAAAAAGGGCTAAATCCCATTGCGATTGAATCTGTTGTTCTTATTGGCCAAAAGTCATTAGATGAAGTGCTTTTAACAAGTGAACTACAAGGCGAGGTACAAGAAATATTGGAGACGATGACGGAGGATTATCGTCATATTTTACTGTTGAAATATGAATATGAACTATCTTATAAGGAAATTGCCATTTTATTAAGTATGAAAGAAGATACAGTAAAAACAAGTTTGTACCGTGCAAGAAATCAATTTAAAAAATTGTATAGGAGGAGAAACGATGAGTCGGAAAGACTTTGATTTGAATATGGATGATAAGCAGATGAAGGTTTTGATGAAGAGAGCGAAGAGGAAGCAGTTTTTTAGAAATTTTGTCATCTCAATCTTTGCATCTACTTTAGTGATTATTGGATCTTTCACTTTAATAATATATTTAAAACAAAAAAACTTTAATGAGATGGAAAGAAGAGTATTTGCAGAGCAAACTGTAAAGGGTCCTAACATAAAATTTTATTCTCACAGAAAATTAAATATGGGTTTAATGAGCGATTCTATTATGTATAGTTCATATAAAAATATTTCGGGTCAACCAGTTAAGTGGATAGATGAAATATATGAATATGATGTGTGGGGATATATGTCAAGAAGTCATAATGGAAATACGCATTTAGAGGAAGAGCGATTTAATGTAGACGCAGCTGAGAAATTGCTGGATTACAATATACAAACGATGCAACGCGAAATGAGGTTTTACTTGCCTTTCATGAAATATATAAATTACGTGAATGATTTAAAACAAATTGGGGATTTGAAAAATAAAGTTGCGGAAGTGGCCCTATCGTTTGATAAAGCGTATACGATGGATGAAATTATGGGAATACTACCAAAAAATGTACAACCAGTTTGGTTTTGGGTTGATACATATGATGAAAAGAAAGCGGATAAATATGTTGGCTTAATAGACTCAACAGGTGCAGTTTTAAATGCGACAATGTCTAATCGTGTTTATGGATTTACGGGAAGTTATGCAAAAAAGGAAGAGGAAATGAAAATGGATTTTGAGAGGAATTCAAAAGAATTTATAGGAGCAATGAAAACATTAGCAGAAGATGAACGACATATGGATAATGCGAAAGATTCGTATAAAGAAATAAAAAACACGAAACCAAAAGACCTACCCATATACGGTGTAGTCGTAACAGGTAAAACAGAGGATTTACAAAGTTTACAAGGAGCACCGTATATTAAGGCTGCTGTTAGAGGTGTAACAGTTGAGAAATATTGATCACAAGAGATTAATGTGAATAATCAGAAAATTTATGTTATAATATGGGAAAAGGAGGTTAATATGAGGCAAATACATGGAGCAATTTATATTTACATAACAATGTTTTTCGTGGCGATATCCTATGGATTAGGGCACGTGTATTCGCATCCTATACTAACTTTTTTAAGCGGAGCATGTATGGCGTTTGCGATTCTTGTCCACCTTTTCTCAGTTTGGATCGTGAAATTTCAATTAAATATTAGTGAAATAGAAGAAGGCACTTTTTGAGTGGCCTTCTTTTTTTAGTAATATTGGCGAAGTCCTTGTAGTAATTTTTCAATTTCGTATTCAGTTTCTTTACATATAGACATTGTACGTAATCTGAAAAATAAGCTACGTAAGAAAGATTTTATATTTCCGTATAGAAATTCGTATGATTCAATATGTAGCGTTGATTTTTGAACTTGTAATTGAGCTGCTAAATCACGAAGGGCTAATATGAGTACTTCTTCCTTTAGACCATTTTGCAGCATTGCGACAATAGGATAAACGAGACGCTCATCTTCTTCGTATTTGTAATAGAGGGAATGAACACAAACTTTGTTTAATAAAGTTTGTAATATTTCTTCGTAATATAAAGTTTCCAGTTTAGGACTATTCACAAGCGCCTCAAATGTATCGGAAGCATGAGCGATACTATGTGCCCAGCCGTGGTCTTGCACATATCCACGGAAATCATGTTCATTGTTCATATATAGAATCAATTGATCTTTTACAGTTAAAATATCATTCTGTGATAAGAAATTATATTTTGTATCGGCATCAATAATGAGCGCAATTAATAATGTTGTAAATGCGCGGGTAAATACAGCATCTTCGTCATCCGAATGAATTTTATACAATAAATATTTTTCACTCATGCTTTCTAATAATAGTTTCTGTAATTGTGTGTGTGAAATGTAGTCCTTTTTGATGAGATGAAAAAAAGTAGAGTAAATAAGTTTGTCTCTTAAATAGCTATCAGTAACACCGATATGCTCAAGCATATTGGAGCTTAAAGAATCAATGTTAAGTGTGTTATCCAATATGTAATTATTATTACGAATTTTTTCTAACTGTTGTTGTAACATATAAACCTCCTGTTTTAGAAAATTCTGTATTTTTATAATATAATAAAAGGAAGAAATAGACAATAAATAAATGCTTTTGAATGGAGGGGCATGATGAAGAGAGCATTAGTCTTTTTTATAAGTATTTTCTTTTTAGGGAGTTGTTCGATTTCGTATGTTACTTTTTCTAGCGAGAGCAAAAGTTGGACGGGGCAATATAAAGGATATATTAAGGACGACAGTGAAGATGGAATGTTTACGTTTCAGTATAAGGGCGGGGATGGGAATACAGAATTTAAAAATTTAGAGATTGCTATTAATGGATCCTTTAGCACAATGACACAAACGTCAGAAAATCATAAAGGAGCAAAGGTTGAAATGAAGTCTTCTTGTGTAAGTTGTGCGCCTCTATCTAAAGATGAACCGATAGAGGTTGTGATTAAATGGGATGATAAGTATGAGGAGAAGATGGTGTTAAATTTGAAATAGTAGAGGAATAAAAAAGGCAGCAATCACGCTGCCTTTTTTATTATTTCACAAATTGTAATTCTTTCGGGAATTTCGTTAAAATTTCTGACCCGTCTTTTGTGATATAAATATCATCTTCAATACGAACGCCACCTACGTTTGGTACGTAAATACCTGGCTCGATTGTGAAGACCATACCTTCTTTTAATGGAGACTCGTTACCAGCTTTTACATCTGGATATTCGTGTACGCTAATTCCAAGTCCGTGACCAAGGCGGTGTGGGAAGAAGTCCCCGTAACCTGCATCTGCGATAACAGAACGAGCAGCGTTGTCGATTGCGCCAAGTGTAACACTTGGTTTACATGCTTCAACTGCTTGTAGTTGTCCAGCAAGTACAGTGTTATAAATGCGAGTTTGTTCTTCAGAAATTTCACCGAATGCCACTGTACGTGTAATGTCAGAGCAATAACCTTCAATGATTACGCCTAAATCAAATAGTACGAAATCGCCGCGTTTCATTTTATTTGCACCTGGAATACCGTGTGGAAGAGCAGAGTTTGCACCTGCTAATACCATCGTATCAAATGACATTTTATGTATGCCTTTTGTTTTTAATTCGTGTTCAATAATTGCTAATACTTCTAGCTCGCTACGATTTTCTTTAATTGCATTTACACCAACTTCAACAGCGTAGTCCGCCATTTTAGCTGCTTCGCGTAAAATAGAAAGTTCTTTTTCATCTTTAATTAAGCGAAGTTCACGAACTTTTTCCTCAGCTGATTTGAAAGCTGCATTTGGGAATAACTTTGTTAATTCTTCGTAGCGCTCTACGTTTAAATGTTCTTTTTCAATTGCAACTGCATTTGCATTGATGCCGCGGTCTTTAATTGCTTTTGCAATCATATCCCATGGTCTGTCAGTATCAGTAAATCCGATAATTTCATGTGCCCAGCCAGCGTTACGCGCTTGACCTTCTTCCATTTTAGGGCAAATTAAAATAGGTTCTTTTTCTTGGAATACAAACATACCAAGAAGTCTTTCGTGTGGTTCGCAGTGGAAGTTTGTCATGTAGAAAACGTTCGGTGTAGAAGTTAAGAACGCAGCTTCTACGTTTTTTTCTTTTAGCCATTGCATTAAATTTTCTAATCTAGCATTCATCGATTGGCACCCCCGAGATATTTAATTACAAATATAACTTTACATCGGAAGAAAGCGTTATGACAAGTAAATAGATGTTAGAAAAGACAGGGAATTGAAAAATCATGTAGAATAAAAAATGAGAATGTGAATAGGGGAGGAATGTAGTAATGAAAGTATCTTATCACGGGCATTCAGTTGTAAAGATTGAAACGAATGGAAAAGTGATTTTAATTGATCCATTTTTAACTGGAAATCCGACAACGGATTTAAAGGCTGAAGATGTCAAAGTAGATGCAATTCTTTTATCGCATGGACATGGTGATCATGTTGGAGATACAGTAGAGCTTGCGAAGAAAAATAATGCAGTTGTTGTGGCACCATTTGAACTAGCGACATTTTTAAGTTGGCAAGGTGTAAATACACATCCGATGCATATTGGTGGTTCGCATGAATTTGACTTCGGAAAAGTGAAGTTTACACAAGCATTCCACCGTTCTAGTTATATTGATGAAGAAAATAAGACGATTACATATACAGGTATGCCAGCAGGTATTTTATTTACAGCAGAAGAGAAAACTGTATACCATGCAGGAGATACCGCTCTATTCTCTGATATGAAATTAATTGGGGAACTGAATAACATTGATATAGCATTTTTACCAATTGGTGATAATTTCACAATGGGGCCAGAAGATGCTGTTTTAGCAGCGAAATGGACTCAGGCGAAAACTGTTGTACCGATGCATTACAATACGTTCCCAGTAATTGAACAAGACCCATATCAATTTGTAGAAAAGCTACAAAATTGTACAGGAAAAGTATTAGAAGCTGGAGAAAGTATTACACTATAGAAAAGAAACCCTTCATTTGAAAAGACAAGTGAAGGGTTTTTACGTGTGTAGGACAGCTTTTAAAGGTTGTACTTGTTTTGATGATTTTTTTCTTTTTGGAAGTGGCTGTTCAGGTGTTTCATTCAATTCCATTGCAACTTTTTTTCCATCTACGAAAGCTAAAAATACAGCACCTACAACTTCTAATAATTTTTTCATCATATATTCGCTCCTTTGTTTCATTTCTTGTCTTCATTGTATATTGAAGCGGCTGGACAAACTATCGAACGAGATGACAATACCATTACATTGTTGTAATAGAAGAAGTAGTATAATGTAAGGCGTATTTTGTTATAAAAAAAATAGTACAGATATATAAAGAGAGAGTGTAACAGTTTTGAAAATATAGTATACTGAAAATACAACACATGAAGAATTTAGGGAAAAGAAAGTATGGTGAAACCATTTGGCTACCAAGCATAACCAAATTTTAGAACATATTAATGGCCTGCCAGTAGGGCATAAAATTTCTGTAAGGCAAATTGCGAAAGATTTGAGTGTAAGTGAAGGGACAGCTTACCGTGCAATTAAAGATGCAGAAAATAAAGGATATGTTAGTACGATTGAACGTGTCGGAACAATTCGAATTGAACAAAAGAAGAAAGAGAATATTGAAAAGCTGACATATGCAGAAGTCGTTAACATTGTCGATGGTCAAGTACTTGGGGGCAGAGAGGGCCTACATAAAACGTTAAATAAATTCGTAATCGGGGCAATGAAATTAGAAGCGATGATGCGCTATACAGAAGCTGGAAACTTACTTATTATCGGTAACCGTACGAACGCACATCAATTAGCGTTAGAAGCCGGAGCTGCGGTATTAATTACGGGCGGATTTGATACGGAAGATCATGTGAAGAAATTAGCAGACGAATTAAAACTGCCGATTATTTCAAGTAGTTACGATACATTTACAGTTGCGACGTTAATTAACCGTGCAATTTACGATCAGCTTATTAAGAAAGAAATTGTCCTCGTTGAAGATATTTTAACGCCAATTGAAGAGACGTTATATTTAAAGCCGAATGATACAGTGCAGCAATGGCATGCGTACAATGAAGAAACGATGCATGGACGTTATCCAATTGTTGATGAAAATAAAAAGGTGTTAGGTATCGTAACTTCAAAAGATATGATTGGTGTCATGAAAGAAACACCAATTGATAAAGTGATGACAAAGCATCCGATTACGGTAAACGGTAAAATGTCTGTCGCAGCTGCAGCACGTATGATGGTGTGGGAAGGTATTGAGTTACTTCCAGTTGTTGATGAAGGAAATAAACTGCAAGGAATTATTAGTCGTCAAGATGTACTTCAGGCGCTGCAAATGATTCAGCGTCAACCACAAGTCGGCGAAACAATCGATGATATTGTAACGAATCAATTTATGACGCCGAAAGAAGCGAAAAATGAACATTTATATCAATTTTCAGTGACGCCGCAAATGACGAATTCAATCGGAACGTTATCTTACGGTGTATTCACAACAATTGTGACGGAAGCAACGAATCGCGTTATTCGTGCGCAAAAGAAGAGTGATTTAATTGTTGAGAACTTAACAATTTATTTCGTAAAACCAGTTCAAATTGACAATGTTGTATCGGTTCATCCGAAAGTATTAGAAATTGGACGTAAATTTGGTAAGGTTGATGTAGAAGTGCATCATGAAGGTAATGTTGTCGGGAAAGCATTACTTATGGTGCAGTTGATCGATAAATAAAAAGATGGAGCAGACCGCTTTGGTTTGTTCCATTTTTTTATTTAAAAGGATAGAAACAAAAATAAATAGCGTATCATTTCATATGTATAATAAAAATACTGAAAAATTCGAAGATGCGGAAATGGCCTAGCGATAAGGAGGAAGTGAATGGGCGGAATCATTTTCTTTTTAGTGGTCGTATGTTTCATCATTATTCATGTTTTAACGCATAGAAGAATGAATGCTATTAAAAAGAGGTTGTATTTTGTAAGTTTGACTCTTGCTAGTATAGGTGCCTTGATTCCTATATCAGGAGAAAATGAGCCGGATTTTCTTTACTTTGGTGTACCAGCTGAAACGTTTGTTTATTATGGTGTGTGGGAATGTTGGTTTAATCCATTAGGTTTTTTCTTTAACTTTATTTTGTTTTATTGGATTTTGAAGCTATTGTTTAAGTTACGTAAGAGTTCGGATAGAGAAGTGAAAAAATAGAAGGATGTGTATGAGTACGGATAGAAAATTGGTTGTTAGTTGATAAGAAAGCTTACGCTACTAATCATTAAGAGATAATAATAGTGTAATTGGATAGGGAAACTACGCTTCACTATATGAACTAGGGGGAGAAGAATGGATTTTCACATTAAAGAGCAGTTATGTAAGCAATATAATTTTAATAGTTTTACGAAAGTTTCATTGTTACATGGGGGAGAAAATCAAACATATATATTAGAATCGGACAAAAATAAATTTGTAGTGAGGCAGTATAGCGAGGGACGTTATACAGCCGAGCAAATAGAAGCTGAAATACATTGGTTAATAGCGATACAAAAACAAATGTTAGTACCAGAAGTAGTTGTCAATAAAAGTGGTGATTTAATCACACCTATTATGAAAGATGAAGGGAATATCCAGTATTTTGTTGTCTTTAGGTTTATAAACGGAAGTGAAATTTTAGAACCAAGGGATAGAGACTATGAAAAACTCGGATCATTAATGCGAAAGTTTCATGAAAAAACAAATGAAGTGCTCAAAAGAGTGCCGCAAACTTGGAGAGGTTATGACAGGCCTATATATAGTGAGCAAAAGATAATCCACGAGCCTTTACAACGATTACTAAATGCTTCATTTCTATCGCATGCGGATAAGCATAAATGCATAAGAATTGCAGAAAGAATACAAGAACTCGCAAATTCAAATCAACTAGGAGAAAAACAATTTGTTCACGGTGATATACATTTTGGTAATGTTCTTGTAGACAAAGAGGATTGGTATTTACTTGATTTTGATGAATGTGGATTTGGGTATAAAGAGTTTGATATTGGTGTTCCGAGATTGCATTTAATTGCTTCGGGACAGTTAGAAGACGTATGGGAGAATTTTATGATGGGATATGGGGAAAGTATTTCAGAACCAGCCATTCGACTTGGGACTGCTTCGAGAATTTTTTATATGGCGGGAAAGATTCCATTAAGGCTTGATATCGAGCCTATTAGAAAAGATCCCGGTGCTTTTATTCGGCGATATGTTCAGTATGCTGAAGAGGAATTATGTGGTGAGACAATTGTATAACTAAAAAACAGAATATTAATTTAATTATAATTTATACTATGTTACAATTGAATTGTAAGGAAATGGATTTTAGGAAGGTGGTATGCAATATGTCATCAGAAGTGCTCTTCTTTGGTGGAATCGCACTATTTTACTTTTTTGTGATGATACCGTTTCAATATTTATATTTACAAGGTTTACATGAAAAAAAGAAACGAACAGGATTATCTCAGCGAGAACTATATGAAAAAATGTCTTTTGAAGAAGAACAATTACATTTTCATGTACAAGGCAACCCCTTTAATATACCTTCTGCTTTTGTTGCATATATGATTTTAAAAGTTAGGGGACGTAAAAAAGCATCACAATATTGATGCTTTTTTATGTTGCTTCAGACAGATTCAGCTTCTTCAACTGCTAATGGTAAGAAATGTTTGTATTGGCGAAATCCATTAAATACACTTGCACTACCAAATAGAACAAATAAAACACCAACGATAATTCGAGCGGTTGAAAGTTCTAAAAAGAATTGGTTTATCCCAAAGAATAAGACGAATGAACCAAGTGCCATTGCGGATTTTCCTGAGAGCCAACCTTTCTCCATTGGGCGGTTTGTACGAAAGTATTTTGTTTTGTAGAAGAGGTACAACATAAATGAGACGATAATACAGAAGACTAATACTGGCATAATGCACGCTCCCATCGCTTTGTGAAAAATAATAGTAGAGAAAAAGAAATATCTAAACTTTCTAACTTTTATTATAAAGCAATTGTTCGCATGTATGAAATACTTTCCGTTATAATGGAGGATAAAGTGAAACTTTAATTAGTGTGAGGATGTTTCTACGCTAATGATTTGCCCGCACCAATCGGGCTTTTACTGCACGTTAAAGTGAAGAAGTTGAGTAAAAAGGAGATTATACATATGCATGAGCAAATTTTAAGAGCAATTAAAGAGTTTGATACAATTATTATTCATCGTCATGTGCGTCCAGATCCAGATGCGTTAGGTTCACAGGGAGGTCTTGGTACAATTCTACAAGAATCGTTTCCAGAGAAAAATATTTATACGGTTGGGTACAATGAACCTTCACTAGAATATTTACGAGTAATGGATGATATTGAAGATAGTGTATATGAAAATGCACTTGTTATCGTATGTGATACTGCGAACCAAGAACGTGTTGACGATCAACGCTATGCAAAAGGGAAGATGTTAATTAAAATTGATCATCATCCGAATGAAGATCCGTACGGAGATATTACGTGGGTAGATACGACAGCAAGTTCTACAAGTGAAATGATTTATGAGTTTTACAGTTATGGAAAAGATAAAGGATTACAGATAACGAAAGAAGCAGCTCGTCTTATTTTAGCGGGTATTGTTGGGGATACAGGTCGTTTCTTATTCCCGAATACAACAGCGAAAACACTTCGTTATGTAAGTGAGCTTGTTGATATGGATGTGAAGTTCACAGATTTATATAATGAAATGTATAAGACGAAAGAAAAGATTGCTCGTTTAAACGGCTATATTTTACAAAACTTTACGATGGTAGAAGAAGGAGCAGCTTACATTAAATTAACGAAAGAAGTGTTAGAAAAGTTTGATGTACTTCCTTCTGAGGCATCCGGTGTTGTTGGAGCACTTGGTAATATTGATGGATTAAAGTCGTGGGTTCTATTTTTAGAGGAAGACGATGTGATTCGTGTTCGTCTTCGTTCAAAAGGACCAGTGATAAATAAATTAGCAATGCAATATAATGGCGGAGGGCATCCGATGGCTTCTGGTGCAAAAGCATCTTCTTGGGAAGAAGCGGATCGTCTTTTTGCTGATTTACGTGAGTTGTGTAGATAAGAAATTATATATGAGAACGAAAAGAAGGAGCGGCGCTAAAGCCCTCCTTCTTTATTTTTCTTTCTCTATCGTAATGCTAATTTCAAGCACTGTATCAAAAGATATCGTATCGACTTTGAAACGGTATAGCCGATCGTAATGTTTGTACGTTTTGTTTTCGATTACCTTTTTGAGTAGGTCTTTATTTTTTGCTATACTTTGAATGTTTTTCGTTAAAAGATGTTGGAGGTCATTATGGATAGACGTAGTCATATTTTCGAGTGTAAGGTTGTCTAAATCGTATTTTTCTCGATTTATAAGTTTTATTTTAATCTCTTGAATAGTTAAGAGGCGTTTATTTTCTGTATTCAATTTTTCTTGATCTTCGAGAAGGACGTGGAGCTTTGCTTCTTGTTTTTCTATAATTTCTCGTTGCTCTGCTATTTTACTAGCTTGTTCTTCTTGAAAAACACCGTATATGTACAAAAAAACAAACCAGCTCAACACGCCTCCAACAGCAGCACCAGCTAAAACTAAATACCATTTTTTTGCTGTATTGGCACTTGGTACTCTCATACATGTTCCTGCGTTAGCCATTTAATAATGGTAAGACCTGTTTGCATACCACCCGTTGCGAAAAAAATAAGGAGAATTTGTTTTACAATATCTTTCATATCTCCGCCAAAGAAACTTCTTTCAAAGCTATAAAAAGTATCAAATGTTCCGCCAATTGCTGCAACGAGTGCCCAGATTCTTAAATTTTGGGCGAATTGATTAATGTAAGTTAGAGTTGGTTTTCCGATAAGAAATGCACCAAATCCACCAATTAATGAACCACCAAGTATAACCCCAAAGGCAATAAAATAACTAATAATAAGCAGAGAGAAAAAAGTATGTTCTCTTACATCCATCGTCATTCCCCTTTCTTCTTCATATATATGGACAAAGTATAAGAAGTATGTTTTGATTTCCGCTTTCCTCATCACCTATAATAAAAGTAGTCAGATTGGTAAAGAGAGGGTACAACAGTGAAGTTTGTGCATTTACAATGTCAAACCGTTTTTAGTTTATTAAAAAGTGCTTGTAAAATTGATGAGCTTGTAGTCAGGGCGAAAGAACTTGGTTTTTCGTCACTCGCTATTACGGACGAAAATGTTATGTATGGCGTTATTCCGTTTTATAAAGCATGTAAGAAACATGGTATACAGCCTATTATCGGCTTAACAGCTTCTATTTTTAGTGAAGAAGAGGAAAAATCTTATCCGCTTGTTTTACTTGCTGAAAATGAAATGGGCTATCAAAATTTATTAAAGATTTCTAGTAGCATTATGACGAAGTCAAAAGAAGGTATTCCGAAAAAGTGGCTTGCCCATTATGCGAAAGGATTAATTGCTATTTCACCAGGTAAAGATGGGGAAATTGAACAATTATTATTAGAAGACAAAGAGAGTCAAGCTGAAGAAGTAGCTCGCATGTATCAAAGTATGTTCGACAATTTTTATATGAGTTTGCAGCATCATGCGATTCAAGATGAACTGCTCCTGCAAGAGAAATTACCTGCATTTATGAGTAGGATAAATGTTCCAGTCGTTGCAACAAACGATGTACGCTACATCAATCAAAGTGACGCACTTGTTCATGAGTGCTTATTATCTGTTGAAAGTGGAACGAAAATGACTGATCCAGATAGACCAAGGTTGAAAACTGATCAATATTATTTAAAATCATCAGATGAAATGGAAGCACTATTTTCTCACGTAGAAGAAGCGATTTATAACACAATAGAAATTGCAGAACGTTGCAGAGTAGAAATACCGTTTCATATAAATCAATTACCGAAATTTCCTGTTCCAGCTAACGAGACGAATGATATGTATTTACGCCGCGTTTGTGAAGAAGGCTTGCAGAAACGATATGGTACGCCGAAAGAAGTACATATAAAGCGTTTGAATCATGAATTAAACGTTATTTCTAGTATGGGGTTTAGTGATTATTTCCTCATTGTGTGGGATTTTATGAAGTATGCGCATGAAAATCATATTTTAACAGGACCAGGACGTGGATCGGCAGCCGGCTCACTCGTTTCTTACGTGTTAGAAATTACAGATATTGATCCGATTGAATACGATCTATTATTTGAAAGATTTTTAAATCCTGAACGTGTGACACTTCCAGATATTGATATCGATTTTCCAGATATAAGACGTGATGAGATGATTCGATATGTGAAAGATAAATATGGTCAGCTGCGTGTTGCACAAATTGTAACGTTCGGGACGCTTGCAGCGAAAGCGGCAATTAGAGATATTGCGCGTGTAATGGGGCTTCCGCCGCGAGACATTGACATATTCTCAAAACTTATCCCATCAAAGCTTGGTATAACGTTAAAAGATGCATATGAGGAATCGCAATCACTCCGTGAGTTTATACAAGGGAATCTGTTACATGAGCGTGTGTTTGAAATTGCAAAACGTGTAGAAGGCTTACCACGTCATACGTCTATTCATGCAGCTGGCGTTATTATGAGCCAAGAGCCGTTAACCGGAAGTGTTGCAATACAAGAAGGGCATAACGATGTGTATGTTACGCAATACCCAGCTGATGCATTAGAAGAACTTGGTTTGTTAAAGATGGATTTTTTAGGATTACGTAATTTAACGTTACTTGAAAATATTATAAAGTTTATCGTGAAAAAGACGGGGAAACAAATTGATTTAAGAAATTTACCACTTCAAGATGAAAAGACATTCCAATTGTTAGGTAGAGGGGATACAACAGGTGTATTCCAGCTTGAATCAGGTGGTATGCGAAATGTACTTCGCGGGTTAAAACCGAATGAATTTGAAGATATTGTCGCTGTTAACTCGTTATATAGACCAGGACCAATGGAACAAATTCCAACCTTTATTGAATCAAAGCACGGAAAAAGAAAAATTGAATATTTACATCCGGATTTAAAGCCGATTTTAGAAAGAACATACGGTGTAATTGTATACCAAGAACAAATTATGCAAATTGCGTCGAAGTTGGCGGGATTCTCGCTCGGAGAAGCAGATTTATTACGCCGTGCAGTGAGTAAAAAAAATCGTGATATTTTAGATCAGGAGCGTAAGCATTTTGTACAAGGCTGTTTACAAAATGGTTATGACGAGACATCCGCAGAGAAAATTTACGATTTAATTGTAAGATTTGCGAATTACGGTTTTAACCGAAGTCACGCTGTAGCCTACAGTATGATTGGATATCAGCTTGCTTACTTAAAAGCGAATTATACGCTGGAATTTATGACAGCATTATTATCAAGTGCAATTGGAAATGAAGATAAGATTGTGCAGTATATACGAGAAACGAAGCGGAAAGGTTTTCACGTTTTGCCGCCGTCTCTTCAGAGAAGTGGTTACAATTTCCAAATAGAAGGTAATGCGATACGTTACAGCTTACTTTCAATTCGAAACATCGGAATGGCTACAGTGACAGCATTACTCGAAGAACGAGAGAAAAAAGTATTTGAAGATTTATTTGAATTTTGTCTTCGCATGCCATCAAAGTTTGTAACAGAGCGAAATTTAGAGGCGTTCGTCTGGTCTGGGTGTTTTGACGATTTTGGTGTTTCGAGAACAAATTTATGGAAAAGCCTTAAAGGAGCGTTAGAGTACGCAAATCTTGCACGTGATTTAGGAGATGCTGTTCCAAAATCAAAATACGTGCAAGGAGAAGAGCTCTCTTTTATTGAACAGTTAAATAAAGAGAAGGAAGCACTAGGTTTTTATTTATCAAGCTATCCGACAGCGCAGTATGTGAAGTTAGCGAAAGAATTAGAAATTCCATCTCTTGCTCAGGCAATGCGACATAAGAAAAAAGTACAAAGAGCTATCGTGTATATAACAAGCGTGAGAGTGATTCGTACGAAAAAGTTGCAAAAGATGGCGTTTATTACATTTTGTGATCAAAACGATGAAATGGAAGCAGTTCTTTTCCCTGAAACATATATACATTTCTCAGATAAGTTACAAGAAGGAGCAATTGTTTTAGTTGACGGCATGATTGAGCTTAGAAATCATAAGTTGCAATGGATTGTAAATGGACTATATCCGTTAGAAGAAATGGATGTGTATGAAGAAAAGAAAGATGCATCTGTTTACGTGAAATTGTCGTCTCAGTATGAGAAAAAGCTTTTAAATCAGGTTACTAAAACATTGTTTGACTATTCAGGTTTTGCGAAAGTACTAATTTATTATGAAAAGGAACATAAAATGGTACAATTGTCTCGAAGTTTATCGATTCATCCAAGTGAAGAATGTTTAGGAGCACTTCGTGAAATTGTCGGGGAAGAAAATGTAGTTGTGAAAATATAATGGACAATTTCCCTACACTTCGATTATTATAGTAGTAGTGTTCGTGGTCAGACCACTTGGAGAAATTGATATCAGCTAGAATAATTTGAGGAGAGTGGATAGTTTGTCAACACTTCGTGAAGAAGCACTTCACATGCATAAAGTGCATCAAGGAAAATTAGAAACTGTATCAAAAGTAAAAGTAGAAAATGCAAAAGATTTAAGTCTTGCATATTCTCCAGGGGTTGCAGAACCTTGTAAGGAAATTTATGACGATAAAAGTAAGGTATATGAATATACGATGAAGGGAAATATGGTAGCAGTTGTGACAGATGGAACGGCTGTACTTGGTCTTGGTAACATTGGACCTGAAGCATCTCTTCCAGTAATGGAAGGTAAAGCTGTATTATTCAAGAGCTTTGCTGGTGTAGATGCATTCCCAATTGCCTTAAATACAAACGATGTAGATAAAATTGTTGAAACTGTAAAATTAATGGAGCCAACTTTTGGCGGCGTTAACTTAGAGGATATCGCAGCACCAAACTGCTTCATTATTGAAGAACGTTTGAAAAAAGAAACAAATATTCCTATCTTCCATGATGATCAACACGGAACAGCTATCGTAACAGTAGCAGGTCTTGTGAACGCGCTAAAATTAGTTGGAAAGAAAATGTCTGACATTAAAGTTGTCGCAAATGGCGCAGGTGCAGCAGGTATTGCAATTATTAAACTTTTATATCGCTATGGTGTACGCGACATTATTATGTGTGACCGTAAAGGCGCAATCTATGATGGTCGTCCTACAGGTATGAATCCGGTGAAGGATGAAGTTGCAAAATATACAAATAAGAATCGTATTGAAGGTTCTTTAGCTGACGTTGTACAAGGTGCGGACGTATTCATTGGTGTATCTGCAGAAGGTGCATTAACAGAAGAGATGGTTCGTACAATGAATGACGATGCAATTATTTTTGCAATGGC
Organism: Bacillus cereus group sp. N6; assembly: GCF_016483705.1. Taxonomy (NCBI): domain Bacteria; kingdom Bacillati; phylum Bacillota; class Bacilli; order Caryophanales; family Bacillaceae; genus Bacillus; species Bacillus cereus group sp. N6. The sequence continues at coordinate 141,519 of NZ_JAEHBI010000008.1, read as the reverse complement.
GAATCCAGTTCCAGAAATTATGCCAGAATTGGCAAAAGCAGCGGGCGCAGCTGTTGTTGGAACGGGTCGTTCTGACTTCGCGAACCAAGTAAATAATGTACTAGCGTTCCCTGGTATTTTCCGTGGTGCACTTGACGTACATGCGACACAAATTAACGAAGAAATGAAGATGGCGGCTGTACAGGCTATTGCTGAGCTTGTAGCAGAAGATGAGTTGAATGCAGACTATATCATTCCGGCACCGTTTGACGCGCGTGTAGCGCCTCAAGTGGCAGCTTACGTTGCGAAAGCTGCGATGGAGACAGGAGTAGCTCGCCGTCAAGTAGATCCAAATGAGATTGCTGAGAAAACAAAACAATTAGCGCTGATTGGTAAAGAATAAGCGAGGAATTTCCATTGACATCATCAAATACAAAAGTATATCTCGAAATTGTAAAAAAAATCCGTTCCATTATGGAAGAAGATGGATTGGTGGCGGGGGATCGTTTGCCGTCTGAGCGTGAGTTAAGTTCACGTTTAAACGTAGGGCGTTCCTCTGTAAGAGAAGCATTGCGTGCTTTAGAACTGGTAGGATTGATTGAAACGAGACGTGGTGAAGGGACGTTTATTCGAAACTTTTACGATAACGGTCTTGTACAATTGATTGCGCCGTTCTTGCTGCAAGATGAGAAAACAATTCGTGATTTATTACAAACAAAACGATTGCTTGAGAAAGATATGATTCGAATTGTATGTAATTTGCCGAAAGAAACGTTTTCTAAAGTGCTAAGAAAATTAAATCAAGTGCTTGAAGAAAATGAAAACTCGATTCCAATGCTTCATCAAACGTTCTTTAAAACACTCATTGAACAAGTCGATAATTATTTACTCTATCGCATTTGGATGATCGTAAATGATTACGTATCAACTCTTTCTTGTGAAGTTTCAGGAGATTCTATCGATATGTATAGAAAGCTTTATGCTACTTTGGAAGAAAAACAAGAAAATGATGCACTAAAAATTTACGATGAATTAGTAGAGAATATACAGTTTCACTCGTAATGTATAAAATTTGTCGAAATGACCATGACACGTTATGACAAACATTCTATCGCGTAGCGGTTAAAGTTAAACGTAAAGAGTGAGGTTATTAGACAGATTGAGAAGATAAGGCTAACATCAAACTTTGGTGTTAGCCCAATTTTCTTCTTGCGCTAACCTTAGCTCTCAATGAAGGGGGTCAAATTGTGCTAAGAGATTTATTCGTGAAAAAGAAAAAGTACGCTGCAATACCTTCAGAACAAGTACGAAAAGATGTACCAGATGGCGTTATGACAAAATGTCCGAAATGTAAAAAAATCATGTATACGAAAGAGCTTCTAAAAAATTTAAAAGTATGTGTGAATTGTGGATATCATCATCCTATGAATGCATGGGAACGTCTTGATAGTATATTGGACGAAGGGTCATTCCGTGAGTATGACAAAGAAATGGTTTCATTAAATCCACTCGAGTTTCCAGGATACGAAGAGAAACTAGAGAGCGATCGTAAGAAGACTAAATTGAACGAAGCGGTTGTAACTGGTGAAGGAACAATTGATGACATGCTTGTTGTTGTTGCAGTAATGGATTCTCGTTTTCGAATGGGCAGCATGGGCTCTGTTGTAGGAGAGAAAATTGCCCGTGCAGTTGAAAAAGCATACGACTTACAAGTTCCATTTATTATCTTTACTGCGTCGGGTGGTGCCCGTATGCAAGAAGGGATATTAAGTTTAATGCAAATGGCAAAAACAAGCGTAGCTTTGAAAAAGCATAGTAATGCAGGAGGGTTATTTATTTCTGTTATGACTCACCCAACGACGGGCGGGGTTTCAGCGAGTTTCGCTTCACTTGGTGATTACAATCTTGCAGAGCCAGGTGCACTTATCGGATTTGCTGGTAGACGTGTAATTGAACAAACAGTGCGTGAAAAACTACCGGAAGATTTCCAAACGGCAGAATTTTTATTAGAGCACGGTCAATTAGATGCGGTTGTGCATCGTGATGATATGAGAGAATCACTCCGTAAGATTTTAGAAGTTCATCAAGGAGGGGAAATGGCTGTATGGCAGAGCTAGAATTTGAGAAACCAGTTGTTGAGCTAAGAAATAAGATTCGTGAACTGAAAGACTATACGAAAAACAGCCAGATGGACTTCGGTGAGGAGATTCGTATTTTGGAAGACAAGCTAGAAAAATTAGAGGAAGATATATACGGCAATATGAAAGTATGGGACCGTGTTCAAATTGCTCGTCATGCAGAACGACCGACAACGCTCGATTATATTGAGCACTTATTTACTAATTTTTTTGAATGTCATGGAGATCGCCTATTTGGCGACGATGCAGCGATTGTCGGCGGCATTGCGAAATATAAGGGGATGCCTGTAACTGTAATTGGGCACCAACGCGGAAAAGATACGAAAGAAAATATTCGTCGTAATTTTGGGATGCCTCATCCAGAAGGATATCGAAAAGCACTGCGTCTAATGAAACAAGCGGAAAAGTTTAATCGTCCTATTATTTGTTTCATCGATACGAAGGGAGCTTATCCTGGTAAAGCAGCTGAAGAACGTGGACAAAGTGAGGCGATTGCCCGTAATTTATTTGAAATGGCGGGTTTAATGGTACCTGTTATTTGTATTGTTATCGGTGAAGGTGGTAGTGGTGGTGCGTTAGGTCTTGGAGTAGGAGATTACATTCATATGCTGGAAAATTCCACGTATTCTGTTATTACACCAGAGGGTGCGGCGGCAATTCTTTGGAAAGACGCTGGTAAAGCAAAAGAAGCTGCAGAAGCGATGAAAATTACAGCATTAGATTTGAAAGAATTAGGTGTAATTGACGAAATTATTCCAGAGGCAAAAGGTGGAGCACATCGTAACATTTTAAAACAATCAGAAAATATAGATTTAATGCTTAAGAAAACTTTTGAACAATTAATCGGAATTTCGAAAGATGAATTAATCGAAAAACGTTATGAAAAATATATGAAAATTGGGCAAGTTTCGTTTTCAAACGCTTCCATTGGGATAAAATAATAAAAGCGTGCGTTCCTCTTCGCGAATGCACGTTTTTATTATGAAAAGACACATCTTCTCCATTGTGTTTTTATATTTTTTCGTGTTATTTTATTATAAGGCAAATAATCTTTATGAGGTGAGTACAAATGAAACGTATTGGTGTATTAACAAGTGGTGGAGATTCACCTGGTATGAATGCTGCCATTCGTGCAGTTGTTCGTAAAGCGATTTTCCATGATATTGAAGTATATGGTATTTACCATGGATACGCGGGTTTAATTTCTGGTCATATTGAAAAATTAGAACTTGGTTCTGTTGGCGATATTATCCACCGTGGTGGTACGAAATTATATACAGCAAGATGTCCTGAGTTTAAAGATCCAGAAGTACGACTAAAAGGTATCGAGCAATTAAAGAAACACGGTATCGAAGGACTTGTTGTTATTGGTGGAGATGGCTCTTACCAAGGTGCTAAAAAATTAACTGAACAAGGATTCCCATGTGTTGGTGTACCAGGTACAATCGACAATGATATTCCTGGAACAGACTTCACAATTGGTTTCGATACAGCTTTAAATACTGTTATTGATGCAATTGATAAAATTCGTGACACAGCTACATCTCATGAACGTACATATGTTATCGAAGTAATGGGACGTCATGCTGGAGATATCGCATTATGGGCTGGTTTAGCTGATGGTGCCGAAACAATCTTAATTCCAGAAGAAGAGTATGACATGGAAGATGTTATTGCTCGTCTGAAGCGTGGTAGTGAACGTGGTAAAAAACATAGTATTATCATTGTGGCTGAAGGTGTTGGAAGTGCAATTGACATCGGTAAGCACATTGAAGAAGCAACAAACTTTGATACTCGTGTAACTGTATTAGGTCACGTACAACGTGGTGGATCACCAAGTGCACAAGACCGTGTATTAGCAAGTCGTCTTGGCGCAAGAGCGGTTGAATTATTAATTGCTGGTAGAGGTGGACGTTGTGTAGGTATTCAAGATAATAAACTTGTTGATCATGATATTATCGAAGCGTTAGCTCAAAAGCATACAATCGATAAAGATATGTATCAATTATCTAAAGAATTATCCATCTAATCGGCTTAATGTCGGATATTTGGGAACGGTTTCATAATTTTCGGAGGTGCAATATGCGTAAAACTAAAATTGTATGTACTATAGGTCCTGCTAGTGAAAGTATTGAGAAATTAGAACAATTAATCGAAGCGGGTATGAACGTTGCTCGTTTAAACTTCTCTCATGGTAGCCATGAAGAGCACGGCGCTCGTATTAAAAACATTCGTGAAGCTTCAAAGAAAACTGGTAAAACAGTTGGTATCTTACTTGATACAAAAGGTCCAGAAATCCGTACTCACGACTTCGTAGACGGACAAGCTGAGCTTGTAACAGGTGCAGAAGTAGTTCTTTCTACTGAGCAAGTATTAGGTACTGCAGAGAAGTTCTCTGTATCTTATGCTGGTCTTTATGACGATGTAGACCCAGGTTCTCGTATTCTAATCGATGACGGTCTTATCGAACTAGAAGTAATCGAAAAAGCTGACGGAAACATCCGTACAAAAGTTTTAAACAGCGGAACTGTAAAAAATAAAAAAGGTGTTAACGTACCAAACGTAAGCATTAAGCTTCCTGGTATCACTGAAAAAGACGTAAAAGATATCGTCTTCGGTATCGAGCAAAAAGTTGATTTCATCGCAGCTTCATTCGTACGTAAAGCATCTGACGTATTAGAAATCCGTGAATTATTAGAAGGGCATAACGCTCAATACATCCAAATCGTACCAAAAATCGAAAACCAAGAGGGTATCGATAACATCGATTCAATCTTAGAAGTTTCTGACGGTTTAATGGTAGCTCGTGGTGATATGGGTGTAGAAATTCCACCAGAAGAAGTACCATTAGTACAAAAACGTCTAATTAAAAAATGTAACGTGTTAGGTAAACCGGTTATTACTGCGACACAAATGTTAGATTCTATGCAACGTAACCCACGTCCAACTCGTGCGGAAGCAAGTGACGTAGCTAACGCAATCTTCGATGGTACAGATGCAATCATGCTTTCAGGTGAAACAGCTGCTGGTCAATACCCAGTAGAAGCAGTAACAATGATGGCTAACATTGCAGTACGTGTTGAAAAATCATTACAATATGAAGATATGTTCAAAAAAAGTATTAAAGAGTTCACTCCAACAATTACAGATGCAATTAGCCAATCTGTTGCGCATACAGCACTTGCTCTTGATGTAGCTGCAATCGTAGCTCCAACAGAAAGTGGACATACTGCGAAAATGATCTCTAAATACCGTCCGAAATCTCCAATCGTAGCTGTAACATCTGACGAGCAAGTAGGACGTCGTCTTGCACTTGTTTGGGGTGTACAAGCATTTATGGCTGGAAAACGTGCAGCGTCTACTGACGAAATGTTAGATACTGCAATTCAAACAGGTATGGATGCAGGTCTAATTGGACTTGGAGACACTGTAGTAATCACTGCTGGTGTTCCAGTTGCTGAAACTGGTACAACAAACTTAATGAAAATCCATGTTGTTGGTGAAGAAGTTGCGAAAGGACAAGGAATCGGTCGTAAAGCTGCAAAAGGTAAAGTAGTTGTAGCGAAAACAGCTGCTGAAGCTGTAGCGAACGTAAACAAAGGTGATATCCTTGTTACAACAAGCACTGATAAAGATATGATTCCTGCAATCGAAAAAGCTGCTGCTCTAGTTGTAGAAGAAGGCGGTCTAACAAGCCATGCGGCTGTTGTAGGTGTATCAATCGGTATTCCTGTTATCGTTGGTGTAAACGGCGTAACAGCAACTTTAAAAAATGGCCAAGAAGTAACAGTTGATGCAGCACGCGGAATTGTTTATAATGGACATGCGGAAGTGCTATAAGTAATACGAAGAGAAGGATCGGAGTCCTTCTCTTTTTTTTTTTTACACAAAAACGAGGTGGAATCAGCTTGAAACGCCTGGAATTACGTTTAAAAGCCGTTTGTTATGAGGTTCAATAGGGAAAGGTGTTTAGTTTCTGTGTAGCGTATACGGGCGCTCTGGGTTCGTTTAAAGTGATGAGTGAGAGGAGTGTAGAACTATGAAGTGGTTACTATTCTTGTTTATTTTAATACCGGCGATTGAGATTACAGTCTTAATTGGATCGAGTCATGTAATAGGTTTATGGTCTACGTTCGCTATGATTGTATTTACGGGTGTTGTAGGTGTCTATTTGGCGAAAAGACAAGGATTTAAAGTGCTTAGAGAGATTCAATCTAAGTTGAATAGAGGAGAAATGCCAGGAGGAGCGGTACTGGATGGTATTTTTATCTTTGTAGGAGGTATTCTTTTGGTACTTCCTGGATACGTAACAGATATAATAGGTTTGATCTTCGTTATCCCTATGACGAGGGCTTTGTTGAAGCCATTTGTTATGAAGTGGATGGAATGGAAGTTTAGAAAGAGTTCTACTATTATTGTGCAGAAATAGTGCTTAGATTATAGCGATCTAAGCACTATTTTTTTGCCCGCAAAAGGATGAGAGATGGATGAAGTTCTGTTGATTAAAGTTTTGCTGTATCATGCCTTAAAATGTGGTGAATGCGGAGGAGTTAAGTGGAAATCAGACTGCTCATACAAGTCCGGTTGGTGAAAGTTAATAATCGGTGGTGGACAAAATCTTTACTGATCATAGTTTTGCCTTATTATATTTGCTATGTATTTTTCGATTGGATATGGAGGTAGTTCTTAATGAATGTGTTGTAGGGAAATTCATATGAACTCAAGCTGGTTTTTGTATATAAAAAGAATCAAGTGGTATGGAAAAGTTAGATACGAACAGGAAAAATGTTAGTTTAAGTCTTATTTTATACCATTTTGCATATTTATTCATTTACATAAAAAGTAATAAATGTAAGTAATAATTATAAAAATAATAGAATAAATATGTAAAAATACCTCAGAATATGCGTTTTCTATGCAAAAAAACAAGAGTATTATCCTTTTTGTGGGAAATTCTCTTGTTGTATGTAATGAGTGTGAAAAACAAGTATAAGGAATAATCAGTGGGAAATTCCCACTGATTATATATAAGTTTTTTGTTGTATATGAATTAGAAACTATTATTTTGAAGGTGAGCCTTTAATATATTTCCACAAATCATGGAATACACGAGCTTTGTGCAATGTATTAAGTAGTACTAAGATGACTGGACCGATGATTAATCCTAAAAAGCCAAAAAGCTTAAAGCCGACAAATAGAGCGATCAGTGTTGCTAATGGATCGAGGCCGATATTAGATGAAAGTACTTTAGGCTCCATAATTTGTCTTTGGACAATCACGACGATGTATAAGATGAGAAGACCGATGGCGAAAGCGGTATCGCCAGTGAAAAATACGTATATAACCCAAGGAACGAAGACGGCACCTGTTCCTAAATACGGGAGTAAATCTACAACCCCTGTAATAATCGCGATAGTAATGGCGTATGGTACGCGTAATATTAAAAGTCCGATTAGTACAATAACAGTTGTCATAGATACGAGTGTAAGTTGCGCTTTAACAAAACCAAATAAAGCTTTTCTTAAGTCGACAAAAATAGTTTTTCCATAGCCATGAACACGATTGGGCAAAAATTTTCTTACTTTCTGAGCAAGATGATGCCAATCGTAACTAATGAAGAAAGTGGCTAATAAAACGAATACAAGGACAGTTAAAGTGGTTGGTAATGCACTAATGAAATTTGTTAACCCGCTTATAATAGCAGTTAAAAGTTCTTTCATTTGCGTCGTTGCTTCGGTTCCTAAGTTTTGAATGTTTTGTGTAATCGTATAGCGCTGTGGTTCCCCAAGATGATTAAATTTAGAAATTAAATCATCATAGAGAGGCATAATATGATTAAGTGCAAATTGCTCTGCGAATTTAACGATATCCGGGAACTTTACTGTAACAAGTTGTAGTAAGTATGTTGTGGCCGATATTGCTTCCGTTACAAGATATGTAACGAGTCCGACGATAGCTCCGAATACGAGAATTAAGCTAACGAGTACTGCTAGTGCGCGAGGAAATTGTAGTTTTTGATTAAGGAAATTGACGACGGGATTAATCAAATAAGCAAATGCGAAAGCGATAATAAAAGGATAGATAAGTCCTGACATATATAGTAATGCATAGAACCCGGCTACCGTTGCTACAATGACAAATATGAGTCGCAATATCATATATAGTAAGTTTCGGTTCAAAGATGTATACCTCCCATTCCAATTTGGATTATCCTAATTCGTTCAACTTATAACGAGTGTGCTGCACTGATTAAAGTTTCACTTTATGTTATAGTGGAATGATGGATTTTTCCTGCTTTTTCAGTACATGAGTGACTGTAAAAGCTTGGTGTTGATGCTTCTACTATATGGTAAAAACTTCATTTTCTCTTCTTTTTATTTTACCTGTTTCTTATTAGAAAAGAAAGGAGAGACAATCGTTTTCAAAAATGTATATAGGCTTAAATTTTTGATGATGAAAGTCTCAGTTTAGCATTTTAAAATACATAAAAAATGAAGTGGTTATTGTTGAATATACATCGATATAGCATGTATAACGATAGGTTTAAAGGTATTTTTGTTTGGAAATGAGTTCATTATTTTCAGAAAGGAAGTGCAAACATGATTAGTCAGTCAACGTTATTTTTATTCATACTACTTATTATAGGACTTGTTGCTAAAAACCAATCGCTTACTGTAGCTATTGGTGTGTTATTTTTATTGAAATTTACGTTTCTAGGAGATAAAGTCTTTCCTTATCTACAAACGAAAGGGATTAACCTCGGTGTAACGGTTATTACAATAGCAGTACTCGTACCGATTGCAACGGGGGAAATAGGTTTTAAACAACTTGGAGAAGCGGCGAAATCGTATTATGCATGGATTGCTTTAGCTTCAGGGGTAGCGGTTGCTTTGTTAGCGAAAGGCGGCGTACAATTATTGACGACGGATCCTCATATTACAACTGCGCTCGTTTTCGGGACAATTATAGCGGTTGCTTTATTTAATGGAGTTGCTGTAGGTCCATTAATTGGGGCTGGAATTGCCTATGCAGTTATGAGTATTATACAGATGTTTAAATAAGAAATTTTATAGTAATATAAAATTTTTGAATTCTTTCTGTTCACAAAAGTCAGATAATTGTTTATAATAGGATTAGAAACTTTGAAAAGTTACATAACAGCAGAGACTTTACACCAGATAAAATAAAAACAACATAAAACAATTTTATAATGATATTGTTTTATGTTGTTTTTATCATAAAACTCTTCGGGATTAATTTTCCTCACTAACTTGTTGTTTTGAGCGTGAGGATTCGGGGAGACATTCACGCTCATGCTTTCCATGTAAACAATGGACAATAAGAGGGGAACATCGCAACAAATTTGCATGATCGTGCATTTTGCTTGCCTAAAGAGTGAACGGGCGTTCATAATTCAAAAGGGAAGCAAATAGATATAAGGAGCAAGGTTGGGAGAATTTTCAGGAAAAGGAGAGAATGTCATGACTGTTATTCGAGGTTTAGAAGGGGTAGTAGCAACAACATCATCTGTGAGCTCTATTATTGATGATACATTAACTTATGTTGGGTATAATATTGATGATTTAGCTGAGAATGCTACATTTGAAGAAGTAGTGTACTTATTATGGCATCGCAAGCTTCCTAATGAACAAGAACTAGCGAAATTTAAAGAGATTGTATCGGAATACTATAAAGTTCCAGGTGAGATTTTAACATATTTGAAACAAGTAGATTTAAAAATCGCACATCCGATGTCTGTTTTACGAACTGCAATTTCCATGCTATCATTATACGATGAGAGCGCTGAAATTATGGATGAAAACTCCAATTATTTGAAAGCGGTTAAATTGCAGGCTCAAGTGGGAACTTTAGTTGCTGCTTATGCAAGAATTCGTAAAGGTTTAGATGTTGTTGAGCCTAGAAACGATTTATCATTAGCTGCAAACTTCTTGTACATGTTAAATGATCGCGAGCCAAATGAAGTTGAAATTGAAGCTTTTGACAAGGCGCTTGTACTTCACGCAGATCATGAGTTAAACGCTTCTACATTTACTGCACGCGTTTGTGTAGCTACACTTTCAGATGTATATTCTGGTATTACAGCAGCAATCGGTGCGTTAAAAGGTCCTCTTCACGGCGGGGCAAACGAAAATGTAATGAAGATGCTAACTGAAATTGGCGAAGAAGAAAATGTAGAATCATATATTCATAATGCTCTTCAAAATAAAGTGAAAATCATGGGCTTTGGCCACCGTGTATATGAGCAGGGTGATCCGCGTGCAAAACATTTACGCGAAATGTCTAAGAGATTATGCGTGCTTTTAGGAGAAGACAAATGGTATAATATGTCTATCAAAATTGAAGACATTGTAACAAAAGAAAAAGGTCTTCCACCAAATGTTGATTTCTATTCAGCTTCTGTATACCATTGTTTAGGAATTGACCATGACTTATTTACACCTATTTTTGCAATTAGCCGTATGTCAGGCTGGTTAGCTCATATTCTAGAACAATATGAAAACAACCGTTTAATCCGTCCGCGTGCTGATTATAATGGACCAACACATCAAGTGTACGTTCCAATTGCACAACGATAAGCGAAAAACACTATTTTGATAGTGAAAATACGCTTTCAAAAGTCTGATTTTTTCGGAAAGACGTAATGATTAGAATATTTTAATTTAAATAACGGTTTGAACTGAGGGGTTATTCCCTCAGTTTCATACATATGAAATTTCAAACATGGGGGTTATCACATTGACGACAGGTGAAAAAATTACTGTAACTAATGGTGTTATGAATGTACCAAACAATCCGATTATTCCATTTATCGAAGGAGATGGAATTGGTCCTGATATTTGGGCAGCTGCATCTCGTGTACTAGAAGCAGCAGTTGAAAAAGCTTATGATGGTGAGAAGAAAATCGTTTGGAAAGAAGTGCTTGCAGGGGAAAAAGCATTCAACCAAACAGGCGAGTGGTTACCAGAAGAAACTTTAAATTTAATCCGTGAATATTTAATCGCGATTAAAGGTCCACTTACAACTCCAGTTGGCGGTGGTATTCGTTCTCTAAACGTAGCACTTCGTCAAGAATTAGATTTATATGTATGTCTACGTCCAGTTCGTTATTTTGATGGTGTTCCTTCACCTGTAAAACGTCCGGAAGATACTGATATGGTTATTTTCCGTGAGAATACAGAAGACATTTATGCTGGAATTGAATATGCACAAGGATCTCCGGAAGCAGAAAAAGTCCTTGCTTTCTTAAAAGAAGCAATGGGTGTTAATAAAATCCGCTTCCCAGAAACATCTGGTATTGGTATTAAACCAATCTCAGAAGAAGGGACAAAGCGTCTTGTTCGTGCTGCAATTCAATATGCAATTAACGAAAAACGTTCTTCTGTTACATTAGTTCATAAAGGAAACATTATGAAATTTACAGAAGGTGCTTTCAAAAACTGGGGTTACGAAGTAGCAGAACAAGAATTCGGCGATAAAGTATTTACTTGGGCTGAATATGATCGTATCGTTGAGAAAGATGGTAAAGATGCAGCGAATAAAGCGATGGCAGACGCTGAAGTGGCTGGAAAAATCATCGTAAAAGATTCTATTGCAGACATCTTCTTACAACAAATTTTAACTCGTCCACGTGAGTTCGATGTTGTTGCAACAATGAACTTAAACGGAGACTACATCTCTGATGCACTTGCTGCACAAGTAGGTGGAATTGGTATTGCACCTGGTGCAAACATCAACTATGTGACTGGACATGCTATCTTTGAAGCTACACATGGTACAGCTCCAAAATATGCAGGTTTAGACAAAGTAAACCCATCTTCAGTTCTTCTTTCTGGTGTATTATTATTAGAGCACTTAGGATGGAACGAAGCTGCGAAATTAGTAACTGATTCAGTTGAGAAAACAATTGCTTCAAAAGTAGTAACTTATGATTTCGCACGCTTAATGGAAGGTGCAACAGAAGTGAAATGTTCTGAGTTCGCTAATGAACTTATTAAAAACATGGATGTAGCGATAATCAAAAACGCATAATTAAAGCGGGGGGGTAAATTATGACAATCAAACGCAAGAAAGTTTCAGTCATCGGTGCAGGATTTACAGGAGCAACAACAGCATTCTTATTAGCACAAAAAGAACTTGCAGATGTTGTATTAGTGGACATTCCACAACTGGAAAATCCAACAAAAGGGAAAGCGTTAGATATGTTAGAAGCGAGCCCAGTACAAGGTTTTGATGCTAACATTATTGGAACATCTGATTACGCAGATACTGCTGATTCTGACGTTGTCGTTATTACAGCAGGTATTGCACGTAAGCCTGGTATGAGCCGTGATGACTTAGTAGCAACAAACTCTAAAATTATGAAAAGTATTACGCGCGACATTGCAAAACATTCACCAAATGCGATTATTGTTGTATTAACAAATCCAGTTGATGCAATGACATATTCTGTATTTAAAGAAGCAGGATTCCCGAAAGAGCGTGTTATCGGTCAATCGGGCGTATTAGATACAGCTCGTTTCCGTACATTTATTGCACAAGAATTAAATCTTTCTGTGAAAGACATTACAGGGTTTGTTCTTGGTGGACACGGTGACGATATGGTACCTCTTGTACGTTATTCTTATGCAGGTGGCATTCCGTTAGAAACGTTAATTCCGAAAGAGCGTTTAGAAGCAATCGTAGAACGTACCCGTAAAGGTGGCGGCGAGATTGTAGGCTTATTAGGAAACGGTAGTGCATATTACGCACCAGCTGCTTCTTTAGTTGAAATGACAGAAGCAATCTTAAAAGATCAACGCCGTGTATTACCAGCTATTGCGTACCTTGAAGGTGAATATGGTTATAGCGACCTTTACTTAGGCGTACCAGTAATTCTAGGTGGTAACGGAATTGAAAAAATTATTGAGTTAGAACTTCTTACAGATGAAAGAGAAGCGTTAGATCGCTCTGTAGAATCTGTACGTAATGTAATGAAGGTTCTTGTTTAATAATTAAATATAAGTAGAAAAAGATTCGGGGTCCCGAATCTTTTTCTACTATTTATTCAAATGTTTTTTTGAAATAATATGAAAACGCTATCATTTGGTGTATCCTATAATGAAACTATAGATTTATACTATACATTGCCCTCATCATAGTAAATTTCGGATAAGGTATCGCTATTAGTAGGATAATAAGGTGAAAAAATCGGAGGGGGTTGTAACATGTTAAAGAAAAAAGTTCAAATTGGTCGTAGAATGGATGAAATTACAGTAGGAGAGAAATTATCTATCACTGAAAAAATTGAGGATAAAGATTTGTTATTGTACTTAGGGTTAACGAATGATGCCAATCCATTATATATTCAGCATGATTACGCATCCCAAACTCCGTATGAAAAGCCGATTGTACCAAGCATTATGCTAACTGGAATGATTACAACGGCAGTTACGAAATATTTACCAGGTCCAGGCAGTCATATTACTAGGAAGGACCTTACGTTCGTGAAGCATGTTCACCATTATGAAACGTTACAAATCCACTTTGAAGTTGTGGCTGTTTCTGAGGAGGAACATACAATTGATATGCTTGTATCTGCTCATGATGAAAAAGGAGAAACGGTTGTAAAAGGTTCTTTAACAGTAACGCCGCCTTTTAAATCAGTTTCTATTATGGAAAAAGCATTAGATAATTTTTAAAACATGAAAATATGAATAGCGCTAGCATTCCTTTCTATAAGGGGGCTAGCGCTATTTTTAGTTGAAGAATCCTTGTGTGAATCCTTCGGCGAAATCGGAACAACCTGTTTTAATAGTATCCCAGCTTGGGGCGTTGAAAGTAAGAATACATGTTACTACTAAAGATAGAATAGGTAGAACTAATCGCATAATAGACCTCCGTGTTTTTAATATTTATATATTTAAATTAATAATATAAAGATTAATAATGTAAGTCAATAAAAGGGGTGATTTTTAAGGTGAAGTGGAAAAAAGAAGATGTTATCTTTGAAACGATAAGAGAAGCTGAAGTGTGGCAGACGGGGTCGCGAATGAAATGTATGGAAGACTATTTGATAGATATGAAACACCGGACTATAAAATAGCGTATGCTCTTTCGTTTTTCCTAGCGCAGGAGAGGGGATTTGTGGTTCATACGGAAGAATACTTTGAAAAAGGTAGGTTTATCTACCGAGTTTGGATAGCGGAGAGGGAGAGAGAATGAAGTTTTAATTGCTTTTATTTTCGAAGCATTAGTAGAAACGAGCTCCATGAATAGACAATTATATTGAGAGGGACCTTGTTTTCTAGTATGATGAGAATAACGGGGAAAATACTAGGATGAAGAAGGTTTCAAGTCTATAACTTGGAGGAAAAGAATGAACAATCGTATTTTAGTAGTTGATGATGAGGAATTTATCTTAACTTTAATTGAATTTAATCTACAACAAGCTGGGTTTGAAGTGATAACAGCGATGGATGGAGAAATGGCGCTTCAAAAAGCGACAACAGAACGCCCAGATTTAATTATATTAGATTTAATGCTTCCAAAAATGGATGGTATGGAAGTGTGTAAAGAATTACGATTGCAGCGCGTTATGACGCCGATTTTAATGTTAACAGCAAAAGATGATGAATTTGATAAGGTGCTAGGTCTTGAACTTGGGGCAGATGATTATATGACGAAGCCATTTAGCCCAAGGGAAGTTGTTGCGCGTGTGAAGGCAATTTTGCGCCGCACGAAATTACAACAAGAAGAACAAGTGAAAGAAGCGTCAGATGAAGAGAGCATCACACTTGCTGAACTTAAAATTTTGCCGGAATTTTATGAGGCTTATTTCCAAGGAAGAAAGCTTGAATTAACACCAAAAGAATTTGAACTACTTGTTTATCTTGCGAAAAATAAAAGTCGCGTGTTGACACGTGATCAATTATTAAGTGCTGTATGGAACTATGATTTTGCTGGTGATACACGAATTGTTGACGTTCATATTAGCCATTTGCGCGATAAAATTGAACAAAATACGAAAAAACCGACGTACATTAAAACGATACGTGGTTTAGGATATAAATTAGAGGAGCCAAAAGGGGATGAATAAATTTCGTTCCAGGCTTCTTTTTACATTTGTTTCTCTTATTGTTTTTATTTTAGTTGGACTAGGTTTATTACTGGAAACCGTGTTTGAAAACTACTATATAGATCATGCAAAAGAGAGAATGGTAAAAGAGACAGAGTATGTTGCGGTATTAGCAGAAGAACAGGGTTTTGATGATGTTTTAAAAAATCCATATGTATTTGAAAAGTTAGAAGAAAAAATACAGGCTTCTATTGCATTTGTAGATGAAAAAAAGAAAGTTCAATATAGCGGAGGAGAACAGTCTGCTTTTAGTGAAGGGATAATTAAAGAACTTTCTTCTGAAACAACAAAACAAAGAAACAAAGTCATTACGAAAGAAACAGATCAGAATAATGAATTTTACCATGCGGTATTCGTTCAAGATGTAGCAGGGAAACAAGGGTACATTTTGGTGAAAAGTACAATTGAGCCTTTGAAATCTGTTCATCAAAAAACGTGGGGATTATTAATTATCGGATTTGTTATCGCTTGTCTCGTAGTCGTATTTTTAGGTATGAAAATTACAGGGCAATATATTAGGCCAATTGAATCCGTTACGAAAGTTGCTATCGAATTAGCGAAGGGAAATTATAAAGCACGCGCTTATGAAAGTCATTCGGATGAAACGGGAATGCTGAGTAAAGCAATTAATATTTTAGCCCGTAATTTACAAGAGATGACACTTGAGCAAGAAATGCAACAAGATCGTCTGCATACGTTAATTGAAAATATGGGAAGCGGAATGATTTTAATTGATAGCCGCGGTTATATAAACCTTGTAAACCGTTCTTATAAGGAGACTTTCCACGTAACAGATGAAGAATATTTAGATCGTTTATATTATGAGTCGTTTCATCATACAGAAATTATAGAGCTCGTGGAAGAAATCTTTATGACAGAAGTGAAAGTGCGTAAACAAATGTTATTGCCGCTTGGAATTGAGCGAAAGCATTTTGAAGTATATGGAGCACCGATTATCGGGACGAACCATGAATGGAAAGGGATTGTCCTTGTATTCCATGACATTACTGAGCTAAAGAAATTAGAACAAATGAGAAAAGACTTTTTAGCGAATGTTTCTCATGAACTAAAGACACCGATTACTTCTATTAAAGGTTTTTCAGAAACGCTCTTGGACGGTGCTATGGATAATAAAAAATTCTGCGAACATTTCTTGCACATTATTTTAAAAGAAAGTGAGCGCATGCAAGGATTAATTGAAGATTTATTAGATTTATCAAAGATTGAGCAACAAGGATTTAAATTGAGTATGGGGACCGTTGATATGAAGGGACTTCTTGAAGACATTCATATGGTGCTTGATAACAAAGCAGGAGAAAAAGAAATTTCTTTACAAGTAAATGCGCTAAAAGGAGTCTCGGTCATTGGAGATCCAAGTCGTTTGAAGCAAATCTTTATTAATTTAATGAATAACGCAATCGTATATACGCCGGCTGGAGGCGTTGTTTCTGTAGAATTAGTAGAAGATAAATATAATGCTTATATAAAAGTATCGGATACGGGAATTGGTATTAGTAAAGATGAAATTCCGCGTATTTTTGAACGCTTTTACCGAGTGGATAAAGCGAGAAGTAGAAATACTGGTGGTACAGGCCTTGGATTATCGATTGTAAAGCATTTAGTTGAGGCACATCACGGCACGATTACAGTGGATAGTGAAGTTGGGGAAGGGACAACATTTACAGTTGTTTTACCAAAATCAGCAACTGAAAAATAGGATGAAGGATGTTTACAATATATTAACAATGGCTTAATTAAATATTAATAAAGGTCTGTTAATATAATACATGAAAACCCCTTCATCCAAGGAGTAATTTTGGACGAGAATAGTTATGCTGTTCTCGTCACTTCTCTTTTATGTTAGTAAACGTTTATATATATGATAGAAAATAGCCGTTATTTTTCTTCTCTCTATTAGTCATGTTAATATAGAGAGAGGAAAGGAACGGTTTTTTTTCTGTGAAAAAAATCATTTCAAATTTGTATGGGGAGGTTTCTGGTTTGGAAAAAAAGGTCGTATTAGTAGATGGTAACAATATCGCGTATCGTGCTTTCTTTGCACTACCGCTTTTAAATAACGACAAAGGTATACATACGAACGCAATTTACGGTTTTACAATGATGTTAATGAGAATATTAGAGGAAGAAAAACCAACGCATATGTTAGTAGCGTTTGATGCGGGTAAAACGACATTCCGTCATAAAACGTATAGTGAGTATAAAGGAGGACGTCAAAAGACTCCACCTGAATTATCAGAGCAATTCCCGTTTATTCGTGAGATGCTTGATGCATTCAACGTACCGCGTTATGAATTAGAAAATTATGAAGCGGATGACATTATGGGGACGTTAGCGAAAGAAGCGAGTGAACAAGGGTTTCATGTAAAAGTTATTTCAGGAGATAAAGACTTACTGCAACTTGTTTCAGATAATACACTCGTATGTATTCCACGCAAAGGGATTACAGAAGTGGATGAATATACGAAAGAAGCTTTATTTGAGAAATACAGCTTATCACCAAAGCAAATTATCGATATGAAAGGTTTAATGGGAGACCAGTCAGATAATATTCCAGGTGTACCAGGAGTTGGTGAAAAAACTGCGATTAAATTGTTAACACAGTTTGAAACGGTCGAGGCAGTGTATGAAAATATAGATCAAGTAAGCGGGAAGAAATTAAAAGAAAAGCTAGAAGCAAATAAAGACCAAGCTCTTATGAGTAAAGATCTTGCAACTATTATTACAGATGCGCCGATTACAGTGCATGTGGATGATATGGAGTATAAAGGGTATGAAGCAAGTGATGTGATTCCAATGTTCGAGAATTTAGGATTTACATCACTTTTAAATAAATTAGGTGTTACGCCAGAAGAAACGACTCCAGCTGAATTAGATGATATTACATTTGATATTGTGGAAGAAGTTACAGAAGAAATGCTAGTGCAAGATAGTGCGCTTATTGTTGAAGTACAAGAAGATAACTATCATAAAGCGGACATTCAAGGTTTTGGTATTCAAAATGAAAATGGCTGTTACTTTATTCAAACAGAAATTGCTCTTAAGTCAGACGCTTTTAAAGAGTGGCTTGCAGATGGAGAAATGAGAAAGTATACATTTGATGCGAAGCGCGCAATCGTTGCACTTAAATGGAACGGGATAGATATGCAAGGGATTGACTTTGATCTACTAATCGCTGCTTATTTACTTGACCCGGCTGATACGGATAAAGATTTCCGTACTGTAGCAAAAATGAAAGAAACACATGCTGTGAAATCTGATGAAGAAGTTTACGGAAAAGGTGCGAAGCGTGCTGTTCCAGAGCTAGAAGTAGTAGCGGAGCATGTAGCTCGTAAAGTGCACGTATTATATGATGTAAAGCAAACATTCGTTGAAGAGTTACAAAAGAATGAGCAATATGAACTGTTTACAGAGTTAGAATTACCACTTGCGCGTGTATTAGCTGATATGGAAGTAAAAGGTGTAAAAGTTGATACGGAGCGTCTTCGTAATATGGGAGAAGAACTTGCAGGTAGATTAAAGGAAATGGAACAGGAAATTTATAAGCTTGCGGGAACAGAATTTAATATTAATTCACCGAAGCAGCTTGGTGTTATTCTGTTTGAGAACTTAAACTTACCAGTTATTAAAAAGACGAAAACAGGTTATTCTACGTCAGCAGATGTACTAGAAAAGCTTATGGATCGCCATGAAATCATTCCAAACATTTTACATTATCGTCAATTAGGGAAACTAAATTCAACTTATATTGAAGGTTTATTAAAAGTTGTACATGAAGATTCATCTAAAATCCATACTCGTTTCAATCAAGTATTAACGCAAACAGGTCGATTAAGTTCAACGGATCCGAACTTGCAAAATATCCCGATTCGATTAGAAGAAGGAAGAAAGATTCGTCAGGCATTTGTTCCATCAGAAGAAGGATGGATTATGTATGCGGCAGATTATTCACAAATTGAACTTCGCGTATTAGCTCATATTGCAAATGATAAAGGGCTAGTTGAAGCGTTCCAACATGACATGGATATTCATACGAAAACAGCGATGGATGTATTTGGCGTTGAAAAAGATGAAGTAACTTCGAATATGAGACGACAAGCGAAAGCTGTCAATTTCGGAATTGTATATGGTATTAGTGATTATGGTCTTTCGCAAAACTTAGGAATTACAAGAAAAGCAGCAGCGGAATTTATTGAAAAGTATTTAGAAAGTTTCCCTGGTGTACAAGAATACATGAGTGACATCGTAAAAGATGCGAAACAAAAAGGGTATGTGGCTACATTATTAAATCGCCGCCGTTATATTCCGGAAATTACGAGTCGTAATTTCAATTTACGTAGCTTTGCTGAGCGTACGGCTATGAATACACCAATTCAAGGGACTGCAGCAGATATTATTAAAAAAGCGATGATTATTATGGCAGACCGTCTAGAAGAAGAAGGATTACAGGCGCGTCTACTTCTGCAAGTACACGATGAATTGATATTTGAAGCACCAAAAGAAGAAATTGAAAAATTAGAGAAGCTTGTACCTGAAGTAATGGAGCATGCGATTGAACTTGCGGTTCCGCTGAAAGTTGATTATTCTTACGGTCCAACTTGGTACGACGCAAAATAAGGAAGTGATGAAATGCCTGAATTACCAGAGGTTGAAAATGTTAGGCGGACGCTTGAAAATCTTGTAACAGGAAAAACGATTGAAGATGTCATTATTACTTATCCAAAAATAGTAAAACGTCCGGATGATGCAGAAATCTTTAAAGAAATGCTAAGAGGCGAGAAGATTGAAAATATAAAGCGAAGAGGAAAGTTTTTGCTTTTATATGTAACGAATTATGTTATTGTTTCACATTTACGTATGGAAGGTAAGTTTTTACTGCATCAAGAGGATGAGCCAATTGATAAGCATACACACGTCCGTTTCTTATTTACAGATGGAACTGAATTACATTATAAAGATGTGAGAAAGTTTGGTACGATGCATCTCTTTAAGAAAGGTGAAGAATTGAATCAAATGCCTCTTGCTGACTTAGGTCCGGAGCCGTTTGATGCTGAATTGACACCGCAGTATTTACAAGAAAGATTGCAAAAGACCAATCGTAAAATAAAAGTCGTATTATTAGACCAGCGTCTTTTAGTAGGGCTTGGAAATATATATGTAGATGAGGTTTTATTCCGTTCTCAAATTCATCCGGAACGAGAAGCTTCGTCTTTAACAGCAGAAGAAATTGAACGAATTTACGAGGCGACTGTTACAACGTTAGGTGAAGCAGTGAAGCGAGGCGGAAGTACAATTCGAACGTATATGAATTCGCAAGGGCAAATTGGCTCATTCCAAGAACTTCTAAATGTATACGGAAAAAAAGGAGAACCATGTGTGACTTGCGGTACGATATTAGAAAAAACAGTTGTTGGCGGAAGAGGAACGCATTACTGCCCGATTTGTCAGCCGAGAATATAGAAAAGAGATAACATTGGATAGGCATTTGTCATATACATACAGCAGGGCTATGTATAAGGGAGGAGCTTACCGATGTACCTTTATTTATCTCTTATTTTATTAGCTTTTACATTAAGCTTAGATAGCTGTAGTGTAGGGCTAACATATGGTTTAAGAAGCGTAAGAATTCCACTAAGATCAATTATAATTATCGGAATGTGTTCAGCGGCTGTTATGCTTGTTTCAATGGGAATTGGACATATGATCGCGAAAATATTTTCACCTGTTATCGCAACGCGTATCGGTGGGCTTGTTCTTATTGGAATAGGAATTTGGGTATTATATCAATTTTTTCGAAGTGAGAAAAAAGAAGAACCAAAGCAAGAGGAGAAGGTTTGGAAATTAGAAATTGCTTCGCTCGGGCTAGTGATTCAAATTTTACGGAAACCGACTGTTGCAGATTTTGATAAATCAGGCACCATTTCCGCAGGAGAAGCATTGCTTCTTGGTATCGCTCTTTCTATAGATTCGTTCGGTGCTGGAATTGGTGCATCTTTATTAGGGTATGCGCCCGCTATGATGGCGATATTAGTTGCGGTTATGAGTTCTTTGTTTTTATTTATTGGAATGAAACTTGGAACGGTTTTATCAAACATGAAGTGGTTACAAAAATTTACATTCCTGCCTGGGGTATTACTCATTATTATTGGAATTTGGAAAATGTAAGTATGGGCGTGGAACATTAGTTTCGCGCCTTTTATATTGTGAGGAGGATTATGATGACAGTAGTAATTGGATTAACGGGAGGCATTGCAAGCGGAAAAAGTACAGTGTCTCAAATGTTTCGTGAACTGAGTATACCAGTTATTGATGCAGATATTATTGCAAGAGAAGTTGTAGAGCGAGGAAAACCAGCATATAACAAAATTGTAGAAGTGTTTGGAACGGAAGTATTACAAGAAGATGGAGAATTGGATCGCCCGAAATTAGGAAGTGTCGTTTTCTATAATGAAGAAAAACGATTGCAGTTAAATAAAATCGTTCATCCTGCAGTTCGTGAGGAAATGAATACACAAAAGGAAAAGTACATAAAGGAAGGTATGCAAGCGGTTGTGTTAGATATACCTCTCTTATTTGAAAGCAAATTAACAAGTCTCGTTGACCGCGTATTAGTTGTAGCGGTTAAGCCACATACGCAATTAGAACGTTTAATGAAACGAAATAATTTTTCAGAAGAAGAAGCAACAGTTCGTATTCAATCTCAAATGCCGTTAGAAGAAAAAGTGAAAAATGCAGATGAAGTGATAAATAATGATGGCACAATTATGGGAACGAAAACACAATTACAGGTGATTTTAAAGAATTGGAACATTATTGACTAAAAAATTGTGAAATTAATGAAAATGCTTAGTGACATATCCCCTTTTTGTGTTATACTATTATTGGGATTGGAGATAAATAGTATAACGCATTCAAGGGGGATAACATATTATGACTCGTGTGGCAATTAATGGATTTGGACGTATTGGGAGAATGGTATTTCGTCAGGCAATAAAAGAAAGCGCATTCGAAATTGTAGCAATCAATGCAAGCTATCCATCTGAAACGTTAGCACATTTAATTAAATATGATACAGTTCACGGCAAGTTTGACGGAACAGTAGAAGCATTTGAAGATCACTTGTTAGTTGATGGGAAAATGATTCGCCTTTTAAACAACCGCGATCCAAAGGAATTGCCTTGGACAGATTTAGGTGTTGAAGTTGTAATTGAAGCAACTGGTAAATTTAATTCAAAAGAAAAAGCAATTCTTCATGTTGAAGCTGGAGCGAAAAAGGTTATTTTAACAGCGCCTGGTAAAAATGAAGATGTAACAATTGTAGTTGGTGTGAACGAAGACCAATTAGATATTGCAAAACATACTGTTATTTCAAATGCATCTTGCACAACAAACTGTTTAGCGCCTGTTGTTAAGGTGTTAGATGAGCAGTTTGGAATTGAAAACGGTTTAATGACAACTGTTCACGCTTATACAAATGACCAAAAAAATATTGATAACCCACATAAAGATTTAAGAAGAGCGCGTGCTTGCGGACAATCAATCATTCCGACAACGACAGGTGCCGCGAAAGCGCTTGCAAAAGTTCTTCCGCATTTAAACGGAAAACTTCATGGTATGGCACTTCGTGTACCAACGCCAAACGTGTCTCTTGTTGACTTAGTAGTAGATGTAAAACGTGATGTGACAGTTGAAGCTATTAATGAAGCATTCAAAACTGTTGCAAACGGTGCGTTAAAAGGCATTGTAGAATTCAGCGAAGAGCCTTTAGTATCTATTGACTTTAATACAAATACACACTCAGCTATTATTGATGGTTTATCTACAATGGTAATGGGTGATCGTAAAGTGAAAGTACTTGCTTGGTATGATAACGAGTGGGGCTACTCTCGTCGTGTTGTAGATCTTGTAACGTTAGTTGTTGATGAATTAGCGAAACAAAAAAATGTGCAACATATTTAAGTGAATAAGGGAGAGGGCAAGTGAATATTTGCCCTCTTTTTTTATTTTTTTCTGAAAAGGAAAAAAATTATAGGAGTATATTTTTGAAAGTGGACATACCACGAAACGTTGTGATTACTGTATTTGTGAATCATTTATTTTTTTAGGGAAAAGTAAAGAGGAAAATATGACAGAAAATCGAAAAAACTGTTGTTGCAAAATGAAAATAAACAAAGTATACTAACACTCGTAAACTTAAGAGCTGAGGTACGTAGTCACTACTTAAAGGGTTAGGACCTCTCTGGACTAACTTTCCCCCGTGGTAGTGGAGCAAGCCAAATTGCAAATTAGTTTTCAATTCGAACAGTTAGAATAAATTTACAAGGGGGAACTGTAGAATGGATACTATGGATACGATGGGTCGTCACGTAATCGCTGAACTTTGGGATTGCGATTTCGACAAGCTTAATGACATGCCGTATATTGAACAATTATTTGTGGATGCAGCACTGAGAGCTGGTGCTGAAGTGCGTGAGGTTGCTTTCCATAAATTTGCACCACAAGGTGTAAGTGGAGTAGTAATTATCTCGGAATCACATTTAACAATTCATAGCTTTCCGGAGCACGGTTACGCAAGTATTGATGTTTATACTTGTGGGGATCGTATTGATCCAAATGTTGCTGCAGAATATATTGCAGAAGGTTTAAACGCGAAAACGCGTGAGAGCATCGAGCTTCCTCGAGGCACTGGTAGCTTCGAAATTAAGCAGAGAGAAACAAAAGCTCTTTAAAAAAGAACATAATTGATTTAAAATGTAAAGAGGTGTATAATGCACCTCTTTTTTAGTTTATAAAAAAGGAAAAATATAACGTACTCGTTAGTGAGATAAATTGAGCTCTTACGAATAAGTTAGCACCCCATCTACCATCTTATTTTTGAAAACGAGATGATAAAATAATGTGCTTAAACTTAAAGTGGTAAGAGAGTTAGAATGAGTTATATAATATTGTATATATATTGTCAGATGAAGTAAGTAGAGAAAAAATAAAGAGTATAGTGTAAAGGAGTGAATATATTGCGTTGTCCATCCTGTTCGCATAATGGTACAAGAGTGTTAGATTCGCGTCCGGTAGACGAGGGGCGCTCTATTCGAAGAAGGAGAGAGTGTGAAAGTTGTTTAAGTCGCTTTACGACATTTGAAAGAGTAGAAGAGTCACCTCTTATCGTTGTAAAAAAAGAAGGCACACGAGAAGAATTTAATAAAGAAAAGATTTTGCGCGGCTTAATTAAAGCGTGCGAAAAAAGACCAGTATCTTTAAGACAATTAGAAGAAGTAACTCAAAGTGTGGAACGTGAACTTCGTAATTTAGGTATATCAGAAGTGAAAAGTGATATGATTGGTGAAATTGTTATGGAAGAACTGCGTGATATTGATGATGTTGCTTACGTGCGTTTTGCTTCTGTATATCGCCAATTTAAAGATTTAAATGTATTTATTGAAGAATTAAAAGATATACTGCAAAAAGAAAGAGAGTAGAAGTTGTATTTTATTCTCTTTACATACCGTAGTAATGAGATAAGAGAGCTAGAAGCGAAAGCTAATAGCTCTTTTTCGCTAAGCAATTATATAATGAAGATAGAACGAATGAAGTAGAGGATAGATTGGATGAGAGAAAGGAAAAGCAAGAATGGAAAAACAGTCATGGATGGAGCTATTGCCAATTGATCGTTATAAAGTAAGTGCGAAAGGGTTATTGCATAATTACGACCGAAAAGTGTTAACGATGTTGTATCAGCCGTTAATAGGTAGTAGAGCTTTTAGTTTGTACATGACGCTATGGGGAGAGTTAGAGCAAGATCGTGTGTTTGGAAAAGAGAATACACATCATTCCCTTATGGTGACCATGCAGATGCAGCTTCCCGAAATATATGAGGAACGAGTAAAGTTAGAAGCAATTGGGCTTTTGAAGGTATATATTAAGAAAGAAAAAGATATTCGAATGTTTATATATGAATTGCAACCACCTTTATCTCCGAAGCAGTTTTTTGATGATATTGTGTTAAGCATCTTTTTATACAATCGATTGAGTCGGACAAAATATAATCAAGTAAAGCAATATTTCTTAGAAGAAGAATTTGATTTTGCTTCTTATGAAAATGTTACGCGTTCTTTCAATGATGTGTTTGGTTCGTTTAATCCAGGACAGCTTGAGCATGCGCAAGAAGATCTTCGTATTCCAAAAACGACAGCTATGCCAAGTAACGAGAAGGGAGACGCTCCAAAAGTTTGGAATGATTTCTTTGATTTCTCCTTATTTGTAGATGGCTTGTCCGCTCTTGTCCCAAAAAAGGCGATTACAGATCAAGTGCGAGAATGTGTCATTACACTTGCTTACGTGTACGATGTAGATGTGTTATCGATGCAAAATATCGTTCTTGGTACGGTGACAGAGATGCAGACAATTGATATCGAAAGGCTTAGAAAAGGAGCACGTGATTGGTATCAGTTCGAAAACGGTCAAGCGTTACCTGTATTAAGTGAAAGAGTACAACCTCACGCTGCACGTATGATGGAAGGAAAAGAGCCTTCTACACAAGAAGAGATGTTAATAAAACAGTTAGAGGAAATCTCACCAAAACAACTATTAAAAGAAATCTCTGGTGGTGCAGAGGCGACAAAGGCTGACTTGCAGATCGTTGAAGATGTAATGATCAATCAAAAATTAACGCCAGGTGTTGTGAATGTACTTATTTATTACGTTATGCTACGCTCAGATATGAAGCTTGCGAAAACGTATGTGGAGAAAATTGCTGGGCATTGGGCACGTAAAAAGGTCGGTACAGTAGCTGAAGCAATGGCGTTAGCGAAAGAAGAAAACCGTCAATATCAAGAATGGGCTGAGACGAAGAAAAAAGGCCGTACGTCGAAGAAAACGATAAGAAAAGAAATGGTACCAGATTGGCTGAAAGAAGAGCCGAAAGAACAAGAGAAAGAAACAGTGAAGAAAGATGTAAGTAAGAAAAAAGATGCAAGTACGTTAGATGATGAACGAAAACGACTAGAAGAAGTGTTAAAAAAATATAAGCGTGATTAATAGAAGAGAATGAACGCTCTTTGAGGTGAGAAAATGGAGCATATTCAAAATTCATTTGCAAAGTTAATGGAAAATAAAAATTTTAAAAATAGATATGAAGTATTAAAGGCGGAAGTAATGGCGCATCCGCGTGTGAAAGAATTTATAGACGAACATCAAGGTGAAGTAACAACTTCTATGATTGAGCGCAGCCTTGTGAAGTTATACGAATATATTGGACAAAGTGTAGGTTGTGCGGATTGTCCGGATCTAGGTTCGTGTAAAAACATGCTGCAAGGATATGAGCCAAAGCTCGTTATCCAAGGGAAGATGATTGATATTCAATACGATCGTTGCGTTAGAAAAGTAGCATATGACGAGAGAAAGAAATATGAAAAACTCGTTCAAAGTGTATATATGCCAACTGACATTTTACAGGCAACGATGGAAAACTTAGATCCTTCAGATTTAGATGCGCGTATTGATGCAATTGGTGCAGCTAATGAATTTTTAAGTACATATGAACCTGGTAAAAAAGTACAAGGTTTATATTTGTACGGTAAATTTGGTGTAGGGAAAACGTATTTGTTAGGAGCAATGGCGAATGAACTTGCTCAAAAGAAAATAAGTTCGATGCTCGTATACTTCCCTGAATTTTTACGTGAAATTAAAAGTTCGATTCAAGATAATTCGATTGGGGAAAAGATTGATGCGGTGAAACGCGTACAAGTTTTAATGCTAGATGATATCGGAGCAGAAGCGATGTCAAGTTTTGTGCGTGACGATGTGCTTGGTGCAATTTTGCAATTCCGTATGTTAGAAAACTTACCGACGTTCTTTACGTCTAACTTTGATTTCAAGGAATTGGAACATCATTTAACGTATACACAGCGTGGTGAAGCAGAACAAATGAAAGCAGCGCGTATTATGGAACGAATTAAATATTTAGCGAAGCCAATTCCGATTGGCGGGAAAAACCGACGTCATAAGTAAAGAGTAAGCTGAAAAGCTTGCTCTTTTTTCGTTTTGAACACTTTTCAGAATAGGTGAATTGCAAAACGAAAAACTTCTTATAGAAAATTCATTGTAGCTTGTATCATTTTTTTCTCCCTCCCTTAATATATATAAAATTAGCAAGCCATATTGAGTGGATTTTCTAACGATAGGAAATGTAATTCTACTAAGAGTGAACTTCACGCGGGACGGACTCTTATAGGATTTGTAACGTATAGATACAATCCTTTAGAGCAGGGATAAAAGGGGGGACAAAAGTGATTGAAATTTGCTTCGAAGAAAAAAATGATGCTATGCATGTATATAGACAACTATTGAAAAGAGCGGAACTGTTATATAAGGAAACGAGTGTGTATTTACAGGAACAAAAAGTGGTGATTCACATACCAGTATGTGAATCGAATTATATTGAAAAGATTTTATTGCCGGTAATGGTATATTTCATTGTGAATGTAAAGCAAAATAAGTGGATTTATACAATCTTAAAAGAGAAGTTTTTTTATGAAGAAGAGGAAGAGTGTCATCAAATATTGCATATGGCACAAGAGATTTTAAAGGGAAGAAGAAAAGGGATTGCTCGTGAATTAACACGTCACACATTTGAATCATATATTAAATCTTCTTTAAATAACTGGCTTTGTGATCCGCTTTCGTTCTCGTTTTCATCATATGTTCGTTTTCGCCTTCGTACATATAGGGAAATGGTAGCTAAGCTTGCTGAATTGTCGATTGATGAGTATAAGTTGGAACAAGAATATCAAATGTTTATTGAGACGCTAAGGCAACAAGTGCGCAGCCGAAAATCACGTTTGTCCTGTGTGCATCTTATTTTTGATGAAAGTTTTATTTTCTATGATGATAAAGGTAGACGTTTAAAACAGGAGAAATTGGTCCAATATATAGACGAGGAATTATTAAAGCAAAAGGATGTATATATTGATACGAAAGTAATTGCACCACTTCTTTCTATTTCGCCGAAAAAAATTTATTTATATACGAAAGAACAAGACCATAATATGATTATTACTTTGCGAAATGTATTTCAAGAACGGGTCCAATTACATGGATTACATGAGTTTGAGCGCAATGTGAAAAATTTAAAAAATAAAGGTAACGCCCTTGATTTTCTAAGTTTTTGAGCATATAATTACCTACATAAATGAAATATATTGAAATGTCATGATGAGGACATGAGTAGTTTTCTACGATTTTCAGAGAGGGAAGCCTTAGGGTGTGAGCTTCCTAGTACGGGATTATTACTTACCACCTCTAAACTTTAGCAGTGAACGGTTTTTTCTAGTAATTGCTAACGGACAACACCGTTATGTTGAACTTGAGCAATTAACAATAATGTTAATTGGAACAAGGGTGGAACCACGAATTCAACACTCGTCCCTTTTTACGGGATGAGTGTTTTTTATTTTGAAAAAAAGAGGAGTGACCAGTGATGGCAGATGTAGTTAAAATTACTTTCCCTGATGGAGCTGTGAAGGAGTTTCCAAAAGGCGTAACAACTGAAGAAATCGCAGCTTCTATTAGCCCAGGCTTAAAGAAAAAAGCTGTGGCTGGAAAATTAAACGATGAGATGATCGATCTTGTTACACCAATCGAAGAAGATGGTGCAGTTTCTATTATTACATTAGATTCTGAAGATGGCTTATACATTTTACGCCATTCAACAGCCCACCTATTAGCACAAGCGTTAAAACGTTTATATAAAGATGCTAAGCTTGAGCTCGGCATTGGTCCAGTGATTGAAAATGGCTTCTACTACGATATTGATATGGAAGAAGCAATTACAGTTGAAGACTTCAAGAAAATCGAAAAAGAAATGCAAAAAATTGTGAACGAGAACTTAGAAATCGTTCGTCATGAAGTGCCACGTGCAGAAGCACTTCGTCGCTTTGAAGAAATCGGCGATGAGTTAAAATTAGATTTAATTAACGATCTTCCAGAAGATGCAGTTATTTCAATCTACGAGCAAGGCGAATTCTTCGACCTTTGCCGTGGTGTTCACCTTCCATCTACAGGGAAAATTAAAGTATTTAAATTATTAAGCGTTGCAGGTGCTTACTGGCGCGGCGATAGCAATAATAAAATGCTACAACGTATTTACGGTACTGCATTCGTTAAGAAAGCAGAATTAGATGAGCACTTACGTATGCTTGAAGAAGCGAAAGAGCGCGATCACCGTAAATTAGGTAAAGAATTAAAACTATTTACTAATAGCCAAAAAGTAGGACAAGGTTTACCACTTTGGTTACCAAAAGGTGCAACTATCCGCCGCATTATCGAGCGTTACATCGTTGATAAAGAAGCAAGCTTAGGCTATGATCACGTATACACTCCAGTACTAGGAAGCAGAGAGCTTTATGAAACTTCTGGTCACTGGAATCACTACCGTGATGGTATGTTCCCATCAATGGAAATGGATAATGAAGAGTTAGTTCTTCGTCCGATGAACTGCCCTCACCACATGATGGTTTATAAAAATGATATTCACAGCTACCGTGAATTACCAATCCGTATTGCGGAACTTGGAACAATGCACCGCTATGAAATGTCTGGAGCATTATCTGGATTACAACGTGTACGCGGAATGACTTTAAACGATGCGCACATTTTCGTTCGCCCAGATCAAATTAAAGAAGAGTTAAAACGTGTTGTAAACTTAACTCTAGAAGTGTACAAAGATTTTGGTTTAGAGAACTATTCATTCCGTCTATCTTATCGTGACCCAGCTGATACTAAAAAGTACTATGCTGATGATGAGATGTGGGAAAAAGCACAAGGTATGTTAAAAGAAGCTATGGATGAAATGGGTCTTGATTACTATGAAGCTGAAGGTGAAGCGGCATTCTACGGTCCAAAACTTGACGTTCAAGTTCGTACTGCTCTTGGAAAAGACGAAACACTTTCAACTGTACAATTAGACTTCTTACTTCCAGAACGCTTTGAATTATCTTACGTTGGTGAAGACGGTAAACAACATCGTCCAGTTGTAATTCACCGTGGTGTTGTATCAACTATGGAACGTTTCGTAGCCTTCTTAATTGAAGAATACAAAGGTGCATTCCCAACTTGGTTAGCTCCAGTTCAAGCGCAAGTAATTCCAGTTTCTCCGCAAGTACATTTAGATTATGCGAAGAAAGTACAAGATGAATTACGTCGTGCTGGTATCCGTGTTGAATTAGATACTCGTGAAGAGAAAATTGGTTACAAAATCCGTGAAGCACAAATGCAAAAAATTCCGTACATGCTTGTAGTAGGTGACAATGAAGTAACTGAAAACGGCGTAAACGTACGTAAATATGGTGAACAAAAATCAGAAACAATTGCATTAGATGCTTTTGTTGATATGATTAAAGTAGAAGGAAAACGATAAGACAGAGCCGCGGTATACCGCGGCTTTCGTATGTATTATAAAAAAAAACTAGAAAAAATAACCAAACTATACTTATCATAAAAAAGTATTGCAAGTATGTTAGTTGTTTGTTACAATATTTCTTGTTGTTAGTAAAACACATAGCGTCTTCTTGACAGACGTCATGTCCTATGATAAACTCATCAAGGATAATAGAATATTGTTTTGTGGAACAAGTAGAAGCACCCGCTTCTCACCTGATGGACGCATTCGCAGTTTACAGGTAAATGTATTTCTTACTTAAGAATTTACAAGTGTGGGTGTCGTATGCCCGCACTTTTTTTGTCGGGTTCTATGACTACAAAAGATGTTCTGAAAAAACCTTGGAGGTGGCTTACTATTAGCAAGGATATGATGATTAACGAGCAAATTCGTGCACGTGAAGTACGTTTAGTTGGTGCAAATGGCGATCAACTTGGAATCAAGTCTCGTAATGACGCTTTAGACTTAGCTGCAAATCTTAATCTTGATTTAGTATTAGTTGCTCCAAATGCGAAACCGCCAGTATGCCGCATTATGGACTACGGTAAATTCCGCTTTGAGCAACAGAAGAAAGAAAAAGAACAGCGCAAAAATCAAAAAGTAATTAGCATGAAAGAAGTTCGTTTAAGTCCAACAATTGATGAACACGACTTTAACACAAAACTTCGTAATGCTATCAAGTTTTTAGAGAAAGGCGACAAGGTTAAAGCGTCAATTCGCTTTAAAGGACGTGCCATTACTCATAAAGAAATCGGTCAACGTGTTTTAGATCGCTTCTCAGAAGCTTGTGCTGAAGTTAGTACAATTGAATCTAAGCCTAAAATGGAAGGACGTAGTATGTTCTTAGTTTTAGCACCGAAAAACGATAAGTAATAGATAGAGGAGGAAATACCTATGCCTAAACAAAAAACTCATCGCGGCTCTGCAAAGCGTTTCAAAAAGACTGGATCAGGTAAACTGAAACGTTCTCACGCTTATACAAGCCATTTATTCGCTAACAAATCTACAAAAGCTAAACGTAAACTACGTAAAGCTGGTGTAGTAAGCGCTGGTGACTTCAAACGCATTCGTCAAATGCTTGACAACTTAAAATAAGTTCGGCTGATATATAGAACAATTAGGAGGTAATATTATGCCAAGAGTAAAAGGTGGTACAGTTACTCGTCAACGTCGTAAAAAAGTTATAAAATTAGCAAAAGGTTACTACGGTTCTAAGAGTACATTATTCAAGGTTGCTAACCAACAGGTTATGAAATCTCTAATGTATGCATTCCGTGACCGTCGTCAAAAGAAACGTGACTTCCGTAAATTATGGATTACACGTATCAACGCAGCAGCTCGTATGAATGGTCTTTCTTACAGCCGTTTAATGCACGGTCTTAAAAATGCTGGCATCGAAGTTAACCGCAAGATGCTTGCTGACTTAGCTGTTCATGACGAAAAAGCTTTCGCTGAATTAGCAACAGTTGCAAAAAACAACATTAACTAATTAATTAGTTGAAACCTTAGAAGATTTTTCTTCTAAGGTTTTTTATTTGTATGCAAAGAGAAGTATGTCGTTATCGATATGACAAAATCAATATAAAAGCTATAGCGATATAGAAGAATATATATATGAAGCCAGGAGAATTCTCCTGGCTTTTGTCAATTATCCCCCTTTGGAAAGAAGAGTATCTTTCCTACCTGAAACGACACTGCTATAATGGAAAGATGATATGGAACTTTCATCAGATAAAATAAATTTTTTATCAGTGGACAATCCCCGGATAATGATTAACTATCACCAATCGGAATGAACAATCTAATAGTGATGATTGAAACGTATTTGTAAATTAAGGACAAGCTATTTTGTAAAGAGATAAATGGCTGACTTATTAATAAGAAACGAAAAATAATAATGAACTTTGAGATGAAACAACATTGTTGCGTAAAATGCGATGTTGGAGGAGGACAATAGAATGGACTTACTACAACTATTTAAATTACAAAAAGAATTAGATGACCGTATTGTGAAAGAGCATGATTTACAACCGAAAAAGTTGTTAAAAGAAAAAATGTTAGCTCTTCTTGTAGAAATTGGAGAACTTGCAAATGAAACACGTTGTTTTAAATATTGGAGCAACAAACCAGCATCAGAACGTGAAGTAATATTAGAAGAATACGTAGATGGCTTGCATTTTATTTTATCAATCGGAATTGATTTAGGTATTGATAAAAACTTCCTATTCTATAAATGTGCACAAACGAATAAAACACAAGTAGAAATTTTCTTAGACACATATGCGAAAGTAATTCGTTTTACAGATCAACCATCTATTACGAACTATATTGAATTATTTACAAGCTACCTTCGACTTGGACAAGCGCTAGAGTTTGAGCAAGAAGAAATTGAAAAGGCATATTTAGATAAAAATGAAGTAAATCATCAGCGTCAAACACAAGGATACTGATTTAATTTTTGAATATTTCAATTTCCTTTTGTATAATGAAGTGACTGAAGAAAAAGGAGGGTGTTGGCAATGACAAAATTAGACGCGACATTGACAATGCTAAAAGAATTAACAGATGCACGTGGTATTGCGGGTAACGAGCGTGAACCACGCGAAGTAATGAAGAAATATATTGAGCCGTTTGCGGACGAACTTTCTACTGATAATTTAGGAAGTTTAGTTGCGAAAAAAATAGGGGAAGAAAACGGCCCGAAAATTATGGTTGCAGGTCATTTAGATGAAGTTGGCTTTATGATTACGCAAATTGATGACAAAGGTTTCCTTCGTTTCCAAACAGTTGGTGGCTGGTGGTCACAAGTTATGCTTGCGCAGCGCGTGACAATTGTAACGCGTAAAGGAGATGTAACAGGTGTAATTGGTTCAAAACCACCACACATCTTACCTCCAGAAGCGCGTAAAAAGCCAGTTGAAATTAAAGACATGTTCATCGATATTGGTGCTTCTAGCCAAGAAGAGGCAATGGAGTGGGGCGTACGACCTGGCGATCAAGTTGTACCTTACTTTGAATTCCAAGTGATGAAAAATGAAAAAATGTTACTTGCAAAAGCATGGGATAACCGAATTGGTTGTGCAATTGCAATTGACGTATTAAAACAATTAAAAGATGAAAAGCATCCAAACGTTGTATACGGCGTAGGGACTGTACAAGAAGAAGTTGGTCTTCGTGGTGCGAAAACATCTGCGAACTATATTAAACCAGATATCGCATTCGCAGTAGATGTTGGTATCGCTGGTGACACACCAGGTGTAACGGCAAAAGAAGCGCAAAGTAAAATGGGTGATGGACCACAGATCATTTTATATGATGCTTCTGTTATTGGACATACAGGTTTACGTGACTTTGTAGTTGATGTTGCTGACGAATTACAAATCCCGTATCAATATGATTCAGTAGCGGGCGGTGGAACGGATGCAGGCGCAATTCACATTTCTGCAAATGGTATTCCGTCTATGGCAATTACGATTGCAACGCGCTACATTCATTCTCATGCGGCAATGTTACACCGTGATGACTATGAAAATGCAGTGAAGTTAATTGTAGAAGTTATTAAACGTCTTGATAAAGAGGCTGTACATAACATTACATTTAATTAATAGAAAAAGCGAAGGAGATTTTCCTTCGCTTTTTTATGTTTTAAAAAGGTCGTTCTAATCCTGCAGCAGTATGAGCTCCTAAAATGATTAAACGAGTTAATTGCATGGCCATAAAATGCGGGGTATAAATCATCCCTCTTTTTAACCATGACATAATCATCCCGATATGAGCCCCTGTCACATAACTAATTAAAATATCACGAGGAACCATAAGATCTTTATCATCTGGCTGTGAAATAGACAGGCTTAATGTTAAATGTGTTTGTATTGTTTTCATCATTTTATAAGAGTAGTTTCCAGCGGCTTTATCACCAAGCATAACGTTATAGAAGTTCACATTTTCTGCAATATGTTCGAACAAAGCCAAAAATGTCGGATGTGGTGAATCAAATGTAAGTTGAAAATCTTCTTTATTTCTATTTTTCGGCTTAATAACTTCTGTTAACTTCTCTAACATTTCTTCAATGATTTTGTCTAATAGGTCATATTTATCATGGTAATGGCTATAAAACGTAGCGCGATTTACAGGAGCACGTTCTGCAATATGTTGAACAGTTACATCATCAAATCCTTTTTCGCCTACTAAAGCGACAAAAGCATCCTGTATGAGTTGTCTCGTCCGCTTTACACGTGGATCATTTGTATTTTTAATAGACATTTTTACTTCCCCTCGTTTAATTTTCTATACTTAAACAACATATAGGTATTATATTGTTGTTTAAGCGACATTTCATACTTAAATTGTCGGTTGTAGATTCAAAATAATTATTTATAATTATAAACGATAGTCCTTCAGAAATCAGCACCGCTCGCAGGTAGATAAATTTCAATTTACACCGCAGATGGTGTGATTTTTTTGTTTAAAAGTTAATATAATTAACAATTAAACACTCTAAACAATAAGGACGTAAATAGTTTAGAAAAAAATTATATGCGATATAAGGAGAGGAATGCAATGAATCAGTTTCGAAGAATGGTGATTATCAACATTATCACATTAATTGTACTAGTTGGCGGCGGTATTGGCGGTTATTACTATTACAATCAAGCGGAAAATTATTTAAAAACAGAAAATGCAAAAATTGATGGAAAGGTAATTCCGATTGCATCACCAGTAGCAGGTAAATTAACTGACTGGAAAGCTGAAGTAGGAAAGAATTACAATGAAAATGATAAATTAGGTGCTGTTACTGTAGCGGCAGCAAATGGAGAACAAACAGTAGATGTAACAATTCCACAAAATGCAACAATTGTGCAATCAAATGCAACAACAAATGCTTTCGTTGGAGCAGGTAGCCCAATTGCTTATGCATTTGATATGAACAATTTATGGGTAACAGCAAACATTGAAGAAACAGATGTTGACGATGTACAAAAAGGTCAAGATGTAGATGTGTATGTAGATGCATACCCAGATACAACTTTATCAGGAAAAGTAGAGCAAGTTGGATTAACAACAGCGAATACATTCTCTATGTTACCATCAAGCAACGCAACAGCGAACTATACGAAAGTAACACAAGTAGTACCAGTTAAAATTTCTTTAGATCATAGTAAATCAGTAAATATTGTTCCTGGAATGAATGTGTCAGTTCGTATTCATAAGTAAGGGGGAGATGAGATGTCCTCAATTGCAATTGCAGGATATGCACTATTTTGTATAATCGTCTTCTTCCTTGTAAATCGTCTTTTACGAAAGAAAAAAACGAACGTGGGAGAAGAACAAGTCCCAGCCGTAAATAAAATAGAAGTAAGTAAGGTAGAAACAGAAGAGAAAGAAATTGAACGAAAGCAAGAAGCAGAAATTTCTAATGTAGTTGAGTTAGAAACAGGAAAGCAAGAAGAAGTAAAACAAGAAAAAGAAGCGCCGAAAAAACAAATGTCTACGCCTGTAGAAAATGTGAACGTAAAAGCAGTTGTAGCTGTATTAATTCTCGGCATGTTCGTTTCTATTTTAAACCAAACAATTATTAACGTTGCATTGCCTCCGTTAATGAACGAATTTAACGTATCAACTTCAACAGCACAATGGTTAATTACAGGTTTCATGCTTGTAAATGGTATTTTAGTACCGATTAGTGCCTTTTTAGTTTCACGATTTACGTATCGTAAATTATTCGTAGCGGCAATGTTATTCTTCACGGTAGGATCTATCATTTGTGCTATTTCAGGAAACTTTACAATGATGATGACGGGCCGCGTTATTCAGGCGGTGGGTGCAGGTATTTTAATGCCGGTTGGTATGAATATTTTCATGACATTATTCCCGCCTCATAAGCGCGGAGCAGCGATGGGATTACTAGGTGTAGCGATGATTTTAGCACCAGCTATCGGACCAACTGTAACGGGCTGGGTGATTGAAAACTATAGCTGGAACTTAATGTTCTATGCGATGTTTATTATCGGTTTAATTATTACATTCCTATCTTTAAAATTCTTTACACTAGCTCAGCCGGTATCTAAAACGAAGTTAGATGTATTCGGTGTTGTTAGTTCAAGTATTGGACTAGGTAGCTTATTGTACGGATTTAGTGAAGCAGGAAATAATAGTTGGACTAGTGCAGAGGTTGTTATTTCACTTATCATTGGTGTAGTAGGTATTGCGGTATTTATTTGGAGAGAGCTAACAACGGACAACAAAATGCTTGATTTACAAGTGTTTAAATACCCAGTATTTACTTTTACTTTAGTAATTAATGCAATTGTTACGATGGCATTATTCGGAGGTATGTTATTACTTCCGGTATATCTGCAAAACATTCGCGGTTTCACACCGATAGAATCAGGTTTATTACTACTTCCAGGATCATTAATTATGGGGATCATGGGACCTATTGCAGGTAAACTATTTGATAAGTATGGTATTCGTCCGTTAGCAATTGTCGGTTTAGCCATTACAACGTTTGCGACATATGAATTCACAACGTTATCGATGGATACACCGTATAGCGTTATTATGACGGATTATATTATACGTTCGATTGGTATGTCGTTCATTATGATGCCAATTATGACAGCAGGTATGAACGCACTGCCGATGAAATTAATTTCTCACGGTACAGCAACGCAAAATACGTCAAGACAAGTAGCTGGTTCAATTGGAACAGCGATTTTAATCACACTTATGACGCAGCAAACGACTGCTCACGTAGCAGATTACGGCAACATGTTAACAACGTCAAA
Organism: Bacillus cereus group sp. N6; assembly: GCF_016483705.1. Lineage (NCBI taxonomy): Bacteria > Bacillati > Bacillota > Bacilli > Caryophanales > Bacillaceae > Bacillus > Bacillus cereus group sp. N6. The sequence continues at coordinate 104,028 of NZ_JAEHBI010000008.1, read as the reverse complement.
CCCAATCTTAGTTGATAAAGTACACGGCATGGGGCAAAGTTTAGCAGCGATCGCTGGATCAGCGCAAGCAGGAGATGCGATGAGCACGCAACTATTATTTGGACAAATTTCGAAGTTATCTGCAATTAACGGTATTAACGATGCCTTCTTAATTGCGACGATACTCGCAGGGATTGCTTGGGTATTATCGTTCTTCTTACCATCAGGCAATAAACCAAATAGAAAAGCAGGGAATTAATTTCCCTGCTTTTTTGTCTGTTTAAAGATTTAAATATAAAAAATGATAACCAGTTACGGAGCACAGCCCTGTTATAAATAAAACCATTCCCATAGCACGAATACTGGATATTTGTCTTCCGCTTATAATAGCTAATAGTCCAGCCAAAGAGAAGAAACACCAATATAAAGTTCCCGAAATTGGAACAATCCCTTCTAAATCTATTCCATAACCTATACAAATGATAGGAACAACAATAAGCGATATGCTAATGAAACCAGCCATAATAGTAAGTGATTTACGACATTTAATACCAGCAATAATTAAAAAAATGCCAACGATGAAGTCGCATAACATCAAAGTAAGAGCGAAAATCATCCAAGTTAATATTCCGAACACTTTTGTATTACCTCCGATTTATGGGGTTCTAAAAAATATTATATATAGTATGAATCACCTACAGTCATGAGTAACCAGAAGATAACCCCTAATATACCAGCGATGAAAATAATGAATCCCATATTACGTATACTTTTAATTTTGGTTTGGACTCCACTTATCCCTGCTAATAATCCAGTTAAAGAAAACAGTATCCAATATAAAGTTGTTGAAATAGGGAGGATTGCATTGCTATCCACTCCCATGCCCCAAAAAACAAAAGGTAGTGTGACAAAGGAGAAGCTAAGTAGCCCCATTAAACCAACAAATAATTTACGATGTTTCATGCTAGTAACAATTAAAAAAATACCACCGAACAATCCGCATAAAACAAGAAGTGGCATATAAACAACCCAAAGTAAGCTCAGCATATATAGTCTCCTTCTATAGTAATCAGTTATATTTTACTACATGAGGTTTATTTTGGATATTATTAATAAATATGTATAAATTGATAGAAATGAGAAGTAATGATACGAATTAATAAAAAAGGTATCGCGATGATACCTCTTTCTAACTCAAGAATGCCAACATATTATTCATAATATGAAATAACATAGCTGGAATAATGGATTTTGTTTTTTTACATAAAATAGCCATTAATAATCCCATGAAGAAAGTAATTACCATTACGCCAAGTGAGTATGTATGAGCGATACCGAAGAAGAAACTTGTTACGATAGCTGCAATCCAAAATGGAAAGCGTTCTGAGAAGAAGCGGAGTATAAAACCACGGAAAATCAGCTCTTCAAAAATTGGTGTAAGTATTGCGAAGCCGAGAAGTAATAATATTTGATACTGCTTGAAAACGTCTAAGTTAAGTGCGGAAGATTGCTGCTTTGTTGCGTCTTGGAACATATAATTTAACAAGATGTAATTGAGTAAAATATTTGTAGCGAAGAAAAGAAGTAAGTATACGTATGTACGCCATTCTTTAAGTGCTTTAAAGTTAAAAGATTTTAGTAGTAATTTTTTTGCGGGTTCGAATTTAAAAATGAAGAATAACAACACGGCTAGTTGTAATACGATACTTGCAGTATTTGCAATAGATTCATACAGGGCAATTTGTTTTTTATCTGTAAGACCGGCTGTATAAATTGTTAAGGGCATTGCGAGGAACACAGTAATAAGTCCGGTTCCGAAAAAAGCGAATAAAACGGAGCTAATAAATTGTCCCCATGACATAGAGTATTTCTGTTCATTAGAAAGTTGTGTAGCGGGTTGCATTTGTAAAATCACCTCTTTATATTTGTATATTTAATTATAAAGTATTTTGTTTTTATATGTAATATTTAAATATTACATATAAAGGTGTATTTTCCATAAAATAATAAAAGAGGTATCACCCTATAGTGATGCCTCTTTCTCATTGATAACTATGTTCTGCCTTGTTATTCGATTTTGATTGCTCTATTTGCAATTCACGTTCTACCAATCGGTCTAACTGTTGAATAGCTTTTAATGCTTTTTCATAAGAAATCGTTCTATAATGGTGCGCTCCGCCCGGTTCTTCATCTGCTTCGTCTGCCCATTTAATAATGTTTTGAAGAGATGTTCTTTCAATTTCTTGCTGTACTAAGAAAGAATCTGTATGAAGAAGAATCGCGATAGAAATTTCTTTTGCTAGTTTCGGATGTTCTCCTAATCTAATAAGCAATTTATGAGCTCTTTCTGCTCCTTTAATCGCATGTATATCATTCTTTTTATACAAGTCATAATCCCATTCTCCCTCGCTGTACCATGTGTGATGTCCGATATCATGAAGGAAACCAGCTTTTGTTGCAGCATCGACTGAGGCATGATGCTTTTTCGCTAAGTGAAACGCATGGTAAGCGACAGCAATCGCGTGGACCATTCCAGAACGGTTTACATATTTTTGTGTAATGTGATGTTTAAAAACTTGTTCAAGCGTAATACGTTGCATAAAACATTCACTCCTTTTATCTAATGGTGTCTATAAAGAAAATCGATCGGTTTAAATGTATTTTGAATATTGTACTCCATCTGTGTAGCGTTAGTAAAGTAGAAATGTTTAGGAGAAGAAAAATTTTATAGACATAAAAGGTCACCTTAGTTTTTTTCTAAGGTGACCTTTTATTGTTTATTTTTTTAATCCTTGCTCTAGTGTTCCTAACATTTCGTGTTTTTCATTTTCATCAGCATTTTTCCAAATGACTTCGAATAAAACGCCAAGACCTGGAAGCATTTTTTCTTCACCGCTTTGAATTGCATCGACAATCGTTTCTTGTAATTGATCTTGTGAATTTCCAGATACATTAGCTAATACAGCACCGCGTAAATTAAAACTCATTATTTTCACCTCTTCTTCAGAATTGAAACTGACGTTAGTTTTTGTTCTTTTTTATGTAAATATGTATGAAAAATAGGCTATAATGATAAGACAAGAAGAGAGGGAAATACATATTATGAAAAACATTGATTCAGTGCAAAATCCGCGTGTGAAGCAGTGGAAAAAGCTGCAGACGAAAAAAGAGCGCGATAAAAAAGGTTTATTTTTTGTAGAAGGATTCCACTTAGTGGAAGAAGCTTTAAAAGCAGGAGTTGTAACAGAACTTATCGTTTCTGATCAGACAGATCTTCCGAAAGATTGGACAGTTAATGATGTGGAAATGTATATCGTACCTGAAGCAATCGTAAAAGTACTCCGTGAAACAGAAACGACGCAAGGGGTATTTGCTGTTTGTGAGAAACACGAGAGTGAAGTAGCTCTTGCAGATGGAAAGTTTCTTTTATTAGATGGTCTTCAAGACCCGGGCAACTTAGGGACAATTATTCGTACAGCTGATGCAGCTGGTATTCATGCTGTTGTGCTTGGAGAAGGATGCGTTGATGTATATAATAGTAAAGTGCTTCGCTCTACACAAGGTTCTATTTTCCATTTACCAGTTGTAAAAGGGAACTTAGAAGAGTGGGTAGACAAGTTAAGAGAAAATAACGTTCCTGTATATGGAACAGCTCTTGAAAATGGAGTTCCGTATGGTGAAGTAACACCAGCTGGTGGTTTTGCATTAATTGTAGGAAATGAAGGAAGCGGCGTAAGCCAAGAAATTCTTGCAAAAACGGATCAAAACTTGTATATTCCGATTTACGGCGAGGCAGAATCATTAAATGTTGCGGTTGCAGCAGGGATTTTAACGTATTATTTACAAAGCCCAGTTGCGAACAAATAAAAAACTTCTTATAATAAGTTGAAGTATATTATATTAAAAGTTAAATAACGAAAAACGTTGATAGAGAAGAGTAACTTACAAAATCGCCATATAGGGAGAGAATGCCTTAGACTGAAAGCATTCTTATGGTAGACGGAAGTGAATTCACCTCTGGAGTTGACGCCAGGACCATATATATGTAAAGGCGTTCCGGTCAGAATTGATCGTTATAACTAATGAGTGGGCAGACCTGGTCTGTCAATTTAGGGTGGTACCGCGAATTTACCTCGTCCCTTTTTGGGAGCGAGGTTTTTTTATTTTTAAAATTAGGAGGGTTCCAAATGGAAGCACGTTTAAAAGGGCTAAAGCAAAAAGCGTTAGAGCTTATTGAAGAAGCGAAAGAGCTAAAGGGCTTAAACGACGTACGCGTAGCGTATTTAGGAAAAAAAGGTCCAATTACAGAAGTATTACGCGGCATGGGAAAATTATCAGCAGAAGAGCGTCCACGTATGGGAGCATTAGTAAATGAAGTACGTGAAGCGATTCAAACGCGTTTAGAAGACAAAATTGGAAACTTAGAAAAAGCAGTAATTGAAGCGAAATTAGCTACGGAAACAATTGATGTTACACTACCAGGCCGTCCTGTTGAAACAGGTTGTCACCATCCGTTAACAGCTGTTGTTGAGCAAATTGAAGATGTATTCATCGGTATGGGGTATGAAGTAGCTGAAGGAACAGAAGTAGAAAAAGACTACTATAACTTCGAAGCATTAAACTTACCGAAAGATCACCCAGCGCGTGATATGCAAGATACATTCTACATTACAGAAGAAACGTTACTACGTACACATACATCTTCTGTGCAAGCACGTACGATGGAAAATAATAAAGAAAAAGGCCCAATTAAAATTATTTGTCCTGGTAAAGTGTATCGCCGCGATGACGATGATGCGACGCATTCACACCAATTCATGCAAATTGAAGGTCTTGTAATTGATAAAAACATTCGCATGAGTGACTTAAAAGGTACACTGCAAGTATTCGTGAAAAAGATGTTCGGTGAAGATCGTGAAATCCGTCTTCGTCCAAGTTTCTTCCCATTCACAGAGCCATCTGTAGAGATGGATATTTCTTGTATGATGTGTCACGGCAAAGGTTGCGGCACTTGTAAAGGAACTGGCTGGATCGAAATTTTAGGCGCAGGTATGGTTCATCCGAACGTACTTGAAATGGCTGGTTATGATTCAAAAGAATATCAAGGTTTCGCATTCGGTATGGGCGCAGAGCGTATCGCAATGTTGAAATACGGCGTAGATGACATTCGTCATTTCTATACAAATGATGTACGTTTCTTACAACAATTCAAACGAGCGTAAGGGAAGGAGAGGATAAGTATGTTCGTATCATATCGTTGGTTACAAGAGTATGTAGATATTAAAGATGTAACAGCACAAGAACTAGCAGACAAAATCACGAAAAGTGGTATTGAAGTAGAAGGTGTTGAATTATTAAATAAAGGTGTAAAAGGTGTTGTAGTTGGTCACGTATTAGAATGTGAAAAACACCCAGAAGCTGATAAATTAAGCAAATGTTTAATCGATATCGGTGAAGAAGAGCCAGTTCAAATTATTTGTGGAGCTGCTAACATTGCAAAAGGTTTAAAAGTACCAGTTGCAAAAGTTGGTGCTGTACTTCCTGGCAACTTCAAAATTAAAAAGGCAAAACTACGTGGTGAAGCTTCTCACGGTATGGTTTGTGCGCTTCAAGAGCTTGGTATTGATGGAAAGTTAGTTTCAAAAGAATATGCAGACGGTATCTTCATCTTCCCGAGTGACGCTGAAGTTGGTGCAGACGCACTTGAAATTTTAAATTTACATGATGAAGTACTTGAGCTTGGTTTAACACCAAACCGTGCAGATTGCTTAAACATGTTAGGTGTTGCATATGAAGTCGCTGCTATTTATGGCCGTGAAGTAAAACTTCCAGCTATCAGCTTACAAGAAACAGCAGAAAAAACTTCTGATTACATTTCTGTAAGTGTAGAAGCGAAAGAAGAAAACCCATTATATATTGCAAAAATGGTGAAGAACGTAAAGATTGGTCCATCACCAATGTGGATGCAAACGCGCCTTATGGCAGCTGGCATTCGTCCAATTAGCAATGTAGTGGATATTACAAACTACATTTTAATGGAATACGGTCAACCGTTACATGCATTCGATTACGATAAATTAGGTTCAAAAGAAATCGTTGTTCGTCTTGCAAAAGAAGGCGAAAAAATTGAAACGTTAGATGATCAAGAGCGTACGTTACAAAGCCACCACCTTGTAATTACAAACGGAACAAAAGCTTTAGCTGTTGCTGGTGTAATGGGCGGAGCGGGTTCTGAAGTTACAAATGAGACAGTAAACGTTTTAATTGAATCTGCATACTTTGCAGGTCAAACAGTACGCCGTACATCAAAAGACTTAGGTCTTCGCAGTGAATCAAGTGCACGTTTTGAAAAAGGAATCGACCCAACACGTACATTTGAAGCAATTCAACACGCAGCTGCTTTAATGGCGAAATACGCTGGCGGAGAAGCACTTGAAGGTGTAGTAGAAGCTGACAACTTACAAGTACAGGAGCGTACAGTATCTGTTACTGCTGAAAAAGTAAACCGTGTATTAGGTACAAATATTGCTGCAAGTGAAATGGGTACAATGTTCACAAACTTGAAATTCCCATTCACAGAAGTAGAAGGAACATTCCATGTGAATGTACCAGCACGTCGTCCTGATATTACAATTTCAGAAGACTTAGTAGAAGAAGTGGGTCGTCTATACGGTTATGACCACATTCCAGTTACATTACCTTCTGGAACAATGACTCGTGGTAAATTAACATCAGCACAAACGAAACGTCGTAAAGTACGTCGCTTCCTAGAGGGTGCTGGTTTATATGAAGCGATCACATATTCATTAACAAGCGCTGATAAAGCGAAGCAATATATGGTCGAGCCAAATGAAAAAGCTCCTGTAAACCTTGCACTTCCAATGAGTGAAGAGCGTAGCCAACTTCGTTTAAGCTTAGTACCGCAATTACTAGAAGCTGTTTCATATAATGTGGCACGTAAAAACGATAGTGTTGCTTTATACGAAGTAGGTTCTGTCTTCTTACCGACAGAAGCAGGAGAACTTCCGAAAGAAGAACAACATCTTGCGGGTGTTATGATAGGACTTGCTCTTCACCATGCATGGCAAGGTGAGAAGAAAGTAGTAGACTTCTTCGTTGTGAAAGGTGTACTAGAAGGATTATTCGACGTACTTGGTGTTGCAAACCAAATCACTTATGCACCAGCAAAACGTGAAGGGATGCACCCAGGTCGTACAGCTGACATCGTATTAGATGGCGAAGTAATTGGTTTCATCGGTCAATTGCACCCAGAAGCAGAAAAACAATTAGATGTGAAAAATACATTCGTATTCGAATTATCTCTTGTAAAAGTATTTGGTGCAGACGCGGAAGAAACTTACTACGCAGCAATTCCACGTTTCCCATCTATGACACGTGATATGGCTGTTGTCGTAACGAAAGAAACAAAAGCTGGCGAAATGAAGCAAATCATTGCTGAAGCTGGCGGAGAACTTCTGAAAGACGTAACGTTATTCGACTTATACGAAGGTGAAAAAATGGAAGAAGGCAAGAAGTCACTTGCATTCTCTATGACCTACTTCGATGCAGAACGTACGTTAACAGACGAAGAAGTAACAGAAGCACATAACCGTGTATTAACAACGGTAGAAGAGAAGTTTGGTGCGGAGTTACGTAAGTAATAAAAGATTGCCGGATTAAGTCCGGCAATTTTTTTTATGGCACGATTGTCGGAAAATCGATATATTACAAAAATCGCTGATATATTTTTTGGTATCTTGCATCTTTCTCTCGAATGTAGTACATTAATTTTAGTTTAACAAAATGAAAGACGATGATAAGGAAAAGTAGTATATACTATAATCCAAAGCGAGTCAGGGACGGTGAGAGCCTGATGAGGCGGTATATGTGAAGAACACCTTGGAGTTGCTAACCGAAATTGAATCTTGTATTCAAGAGTAGACTTAGACGGGAATCCGGCCTGTTACAAACCGGGAAGTATGTATTACATACGAGTTAAAGTTGGTCTTTATGACAAATTGGGTGGTACCGCGAAGTTTAACCTTTCGTCCCTTTATGGATGAAAGGTTTTTTTGTATTTAAATATATGTGCAAAGGAGAATTTCACTATGGAAAACACATTAGTAAAAAGTCTGTATAGAGATACAGATAAATACGCAGGTCAAACAGTACAAGTATCAGGGTGGATTCGTAACTTACGTGATTCAAAAGCATTTGGTTTCATCGAATTAAACGACGGTAGCTTTTTCAAAAGCGTTCAAATCGTTTTCGATACAGAGTTAGAAAACTTCAAAGAAATTGCAAAACTTCCACTTAGCTCTTCAGTTAAAGTAGAAGGTAAAGTAATTGCAACGCCTGGAGCGAAGCAACCATTTGAAATTAAAGCAGAAAAAATTGATATCGAGGGCTTATCAGATTCTGATTACCCACTTCAAAAGAAACGTCACACGTTTGAATACTTACGTACAATCGCTCACTTGCGTCCAAGAACAAATGCATTCTCTGCAACGTTCCGTGTACGTTCTGTCGCAGCATTTGCGATTCACCAGTTCTTCCAAGAGCGTGGATTCGTACATGTTCATACACCAATCATCACTGGTAGTGATACAGAAGGTGCAGGCGAAATGTTCCGCGTAACAACGCAAGATTTAAACAACGTACCAAAAGGTGAAGACGGACAAATTGATGAATCAAAAGACTTCTTCGGCAAAGAAACAAACTTAACAGTAAGTGGACAGCTGAACGCTGAAGCTTATGCATTAGCATTCCGTGACGTATACACATTCGGACCTACGTTCCGTGCAGAAAACTCTAACACAACTCGTCATGCAGCTGAGTTCTGGATGGTTGAGCCGGAGATTGCATTCGCTGAATTAGGCGACGTAATGGATCTTACAGAAGATATGCTGAAATATGCAATGAAATACGTACTAGAGCATGCACCAGAAGAAATGGAATTCTTCAACAGCTTCGTTGATAAAACAGTTCTTGAGCGCATGAACAACGTAATCAACTCTGACTTCGGTCGTATCACATATACAGAAGCAATTAAAGTGCTTCAAGAGTCAGGTGCTGACTTCAAATATCCAGTAGAATGGGGTATTGACTTACAAACAGAGCACGAAAGATACTTATCAGAAGAAATTTTCAAACGCCCTGTATTCGTAACTGACTATCCAAAAGACATTAAAGCGTTCTATATGCGTATGAATGAAGATGGAAAAACAGTAGCTGCTACTGACCTTCTAGTTCCTGGCATCGGCGAATTAATCGGCGGAAGCCAACGTGAAGAAAGAATGGACGTTTTAGTAGACAGAATTAAAGAATTAGGTATGAACGAAGAGGACTACTGGTGGTACTTAGAACTTAGAAAATACGGCGGTACAAAACACGCTGGATTCGGTCTAGGTTTCGAGCGCTTCCTAATGTACATCACTGGCATGGCTAACATCCGTGACGTAATTCCATTCCCAAGAACTCCAGGTTCTTCTGAATTCTAAAATATGAAAAAAGCGAGAGGATTTCCTCTCGCTTTTTATTTTGCATAGTTTATTACCTCGTAGCAAAAAGTAACGCGAAGGGGTGAATATAAATGAGTAAAAAAGTGAAAAAAGATCATTCAAGATCAAGCCTTGGTTCTCCAGAAATAGAAGGACAAGGAACGACGGCACATGAAACAGGTTCTCATAAAGTATCTTCATCAAATAAGAAGCAGAAAAGAAGTTAACATAAAAAAGGAGAGTCTTGGCGGCTCTCCTTTTTTTATATGTATTACACCTTATTATCATTAATTTCTTTTGTAATTTTATCTACATCTTTGTCTAATCGATCTAAATAGAAAAACCACAGTAAACTCATAAGCACGTAATAGATAGCCATTACACCAAGATTATCAGATATATTTTCGAATGTAGATTTAGTAGTGAAAAAAGCTCCCCAAATGGTAGAAATAGTGAGGTAAGAAAGTGGGCCCACGAGGTGTACGAAAACATATAATAACTTTTTAACTTTTACAGCGTTCATATGAATTCCCTCCTTATGTGAACAATCCTTTTTTTCTAATCATAGATTCAAGTTCCTCACAGAAGTGCTGTAGTTTTGCTGGATTATGTATTAACAAGCGGGCATCGTGTTTCCCGATAAATCTTCGAATCCGAAAGTTTAATAAGAAAGAACGGCCATAACGCTCTATTAAATCGTTGAACTCTCGTTGTTCACTTAGTAGCTGAATGTTTTCTCTAATTTCAAACTGTCTTTCGTGTGGATCGCCTAGTAAAATATTTAGAATCATTTGTAGAAGTAGCAATGGGAATCTCCTCCTATGTTAGAATAATCTGTATATTTTAATTGTAACAAAATTATAAGGATAATAGTAGGGGAAACAAAAAAACAGGAGTTTGTAGCCTCCTGTTTTTGTCGATACTATTTTAATAGGCGAAACGCCTTCTCCTTATTAGCGAAATGCATTTTCACAAACTCAGGTAATCGTTCTTTACCAAGCTTTTGAATTAATTTAGCAGCGGCGATATCGACTTGTTTACCAGCACCTTTTGGAAGTGACATACCAGCTTTTTTGCTTAATTCGTCAAACTGTTTTACGAATGAGTAGCGAGCTAAAATAGAAGCAGCGGCTACTGCTAAGTGTACACTTTCGCCTTTCGTCGCGAAGTAAACATTTTCACGCTGTACCTGTTTTTGTTTTGCTAAATATTTGTAGTATGTATCAGGTTGTGTGAATTGATCGATTAAGACGCCTTCAGGTTTTGTAGGTGCAATTTTAGCTAATAAGTTTGTAATAGCTTTATTATGCAGTAAAGCTTTTAACTTACCTTGGTTGTTTCCTTTATCAAATAGCTCGTTATATTTTTCATTATGAAGGACAAGAGAGCTGTAAGGAACAACGTGTAGAAGTTGTTTTGCAATGGCAGTAATTTGATCGTCATTTAAGTTTTTAGAGTCTTTTACACCAAGTTCTTTTAACAGTGGGATTTGCTTCGCATCCACATATACAGCAACTACTGTCATCGGTCCGAAGAAATCACCAGTACCAACTTCATCTGACCCTACGATAGACATTGTACCGATGGAAGCAGGGGGTGCATAACGGTGTGAATCGACAGATTTTTTTACAGCTGTTTTGGGTGTTTGAGAGACAGTTTGCCAACGAGAAGCTTCTGCTTCAGCACGGCCTCCTTGGAACATTACTTTTCCAGATTTATAAGCTGTAATCGTGCAAGATGGCACCTTTGCCATGAAGATCCCACCTTGTGGGGTTTTTGGGCTAAGCGCTTGTTTATATTGTTGTTTCATGTCTTCAATTACTGTAGAACTTGTTTGTATTACGATAGAATTTGACAAGATGGTCGCTCCTTTTTTTATATTGTTATTTTTATCATATCGGATTGTTCTTTCTGTTTCCATAATATGATGGTTCATGGTATGATAAACTTTAGGATTCTGTACGTGATTGGAGGCCGGTGAGTTGTCACAACAAAAGGGAAAGAAAAGTCGAATTAATGTAGAAATCTATGGTCAACAATATTCAGTTGTTGGCGATGAAAGTACAAGTCATATCCGCATGGTAGCAGCGATTGTGGATGATAAAATGCGCGAACTCAATGCCAAGAATCCTTCGCTTGACACGAGTAGACTAGCGGTATTGACGGCAGTAAACGTCATACACGATTACATAAAATTAAAAGAAGAACATGAGAAATTGAAAGAAAGTATGACAAAAAAAGGAATGGAATAACATGATTGATATTATTATCATTTTACTGCTTGTTATGGGATTTTTCCTCGGCTTACGCAGAGGGTTTATTCTGCAACTTGTAAAGTTAACAAGCTTTATTATCGCATACCTTGTTGCATACTGGTACTGTAAAGATTTAGCGCCAGCACTTGCGAAATTTATTCCGTATCCATTTGATAAAAACGTATCTGTTCCAGAATGGATTGATGCAAATAATATTGAGACAGTATTTTATCAAGCACTTGCGTTTATCATATTGTTTATTATTACAAAAATTGCACTTTCATTACTTGGTAATTTGTTAAATATGTTTGCAGAAATACCGGTTTTAAAGCAAGTCAATGCGTTTGCGGGGGCAATCCTCGGATTTTTAGAAGTATATATTATTTTGTTTGTTTTAATTATCGTTGGAAACATTCTTCCAATTGAACAAATACAAACACCATTACAAAAATCATCAATTAGCAAAATAATTGTAGACGATACACCGATTCTTTCTGAAAAGGTGAAGGAACTATGGCAGACAGGTAGCAGAGTATAACTTCTCTTTTTTCGGAAAGAGGAGTTTTTTTCTATGAAAGAAAGGCGGGGTAATGATGAAAGTAAATAAAAAACAAGTTATTAAATTATTAGAGACAATTGGGCTTTTTATGGAACTAAAGGGCGCGAATCCATTTAAAATATCTGCATTTCGTAAGGCGGCGGCAGCATTAGAAAGTGACGATCGTAGTCTTTCTGAGATTGAAGATTTCACGAAGATTCCGGGCATTGGAAAAGGAACAGCAGCAGTTATTCAAGAATATATAGAATCGGGAACATCTGAAGTATTACAAGAGCTTGAGAAAGAAGTGCCAAGTAGCTTATTACCGTTATTAAAATTACCAGGCCTTGGTGGTAAAAAGGTAGCTAAGTTATATAAAGAACTTGGTGTTGTTGATATAGAATCGCTAAAAGCAGTTTGTGAGGAAAATAAAGTACAAGCTTTAGCAGGTTTCGGTAAGAAGACAGAAGAGAAAATATTAGAAGCAATCGATCAAGTAGGCTCTCGTCCAGAGCGTTTACCAATCGCAATGGTATTGCCTATTGCCGGGGAAATAGAGGAGAAATTGTCGAATATTGCTGAAGTAATTCGTTTCTCTCGTGCTGGTAGTTTGCGCCGTGTTCGTGAAACAGTGAAAGATTTAGACTTTATCATTGCAACGACAGAACCAGCTGCAGTACGTGAGCATTTACTGCAATTTGATAATATGATTGAAGTAATCGCAAGTGGAGATACAAAAGTTTCTGTTCGTCTTCAATATGAATATGATATTTCAATCGATTTCCGTTTAGTAAAACCAGAAGAATTTATTACAACCCTTCACCATTTCACAGGATCAAAAGATCATAACGTAAAAATGCGCCAAATCGCGAAAGATAGAGGCGAGAAAATTAGTGAGTACGGTGTAGAAAACTTAGAAACAGGTGAAGTGAGAACATTTGAAACAGAAGAGGAGTTCTTCGCTCATTTCGGTCTTCCATTTATCCCACCAGAAGTGCGTGAAGATGGAAAAGAAATTGAATTAATTAAAGAGTATCCAAACTTAATTCAGTTCTCTGACATACAAGGTGATTTACATATGCATACAACATGGAGTGATGGTGCTTTTTCCATTGAAGAGATGGTACAAGCGTGCTGTGCTCGTGGATATAAGTTTATGGCGATTACTGATCACTCACAATACTTGAAAGTAGCGAACGGTTTAACGAAAGAGCGCCTTCGTGAACAAGCGAAAGAAATTGAACGTATGAATGAAAAGTACCCAGACATTACAATTTTACGCGGAATTGAAATGGACATTTTACCGGATGCAACACTTGATTTTGATGATGAAGTATTAGCAGAATTAGATTATGTAATTGGAGCGATTCACTCTAGCTTCTCACAAGACCGTGAAACGATTATGAAACGTCTTCGTGCTGCGCTGGAGAATAAGCATGTCACAATGATTGCTCATCCGACAGGACGTCTTCTTGGACGCCGCGAGGGCTATGATGTGGATACAGATTTATTAATCGAGCTCGCAAAAGAAACAAATACAGTTTTAGAATTAAATGCGAATCCGAACCGTCTAGATTTAAGCGCGAAATTATTAAAACAAGCACAAGATGCTGGTGTAAAAGTAGCGATTAATACGGATGCTCATACGCTTGAAATGTTAGAAGATATGGAAACAGGTGTAGCAGCAGCACGTAAAGGTTGGATTCAAAAAGATAACGTGATTAACACGTGGGATATCGAACGTTTATTAGACTATATTAAACGTAATAAGTAACACAAGGGGGACCTGCAACATGTTAGAAAGAACGTTGCGTGTATTAGAATATAATAAAGTAAAAGAACAATTACTTGAACATACAGCCTCTTCACTTGGCCGTGACAAAGTGAAGCATTTAGTGCCAAGCACTGATTTTGAAGAAATTGTAGAAATGCAAGATACAACAGATGAAGCAGCGAAAGTCATTCGTTTAAAAGGTAGTGCACCATTAGGTGGTATTACGGATATTCGCTCAAATGTGAAGCGTGCAAAGATTGGAAGTATGTTAAGCCCGAATGAACTACTTGATATTGCCAATACGATGTATGGTAGTCGCAATATGAAACGTTTCATTGAAGATATGGTTGATAATGGTGTCGAGCTTCCAATTTTAGAAACTCATGTCGCTCAAATTGTATCTTTATATGATTTAGAAAAGAAAATTACAAATTGTATCGGTGATGGCGGTGAAGTAGTCGATAGCGCAAGTGATAAACTGCGTGGTATTCGTACTCAAATTCGTACTGCGGAAAGTCGTATTCGTGAAAAGTTAGAAAATATGACGCGTTCTTCCAACGCGCAAAAGATGCTGTCTGACGCGATTGTAACGATTCGTAACGAACGTTACGTAATCCCAGTAAAACAAGAATACCGCGGTGTATATGGCGGTATTGTCCACGATCAATCAGCTTCTGGGCAAACGTTATTTATTGAACCACAAGTCATTGTAGAGTTAAATAACGCGCTTCAAGAAGCACGAGTGAAAGAAAAACAAGAAATCGAACGCATCTTATTGATGTTAACAGAAGAAGTGGCAGTAGAAGCGGATATCGTTTTATCTAACGTAGAAGTAGTTGCGAATCTTGACTTTATTTTTGCGAAAGCTTTTTATGGGAAGCGTATAAAAGCAACGAAACCAATCGTAAATAACGAACGTTATATGGATTTAAGACAAGCACGTCATCCGCTTATTGATCCAGAAATTATCGTGCCAAATAACATTATGTTAGGGAAAGATTTCACGACAATTGTTATTACAGGACCAAATACAGGTGGTAAAACAGTTACGCTGAAAACAGTTGGTATTTGTGTGCTAATGGCGCAATCTGGCCTTCACATTCCAGTAATGGATGAATCAGAGATTTGTGTATTTAAAAATATCTTTGCCGATATCGGTGATGAGCAATCGATTGAACAAAGTTTAAGTACGTTCTCCTCACATATGGTGAACATTGTTGATATTTTAGAAAAAGCTGATTTTGAAAGCTTAGTTTTATTCGATGAATTAGGTGCTGGAACAGATCCGCAAGAAGGGGCTGCATTAGCAATTTCAATTTTAGATGAAGTATGTAATCGTGGTGCTCGCGTTGTTGCTACGACGCATTACCCAGAATTAAAAGCATACGGATATAACCGTGAGAAAGTTATTAATGCGAGCGTTGAGTTCGACGTGAACACATTAAGCCCAACGTATAAATTATTAATCGGTGTACCAGGACGTAGTAATGCCTTTGAAATTTCGAAGCGCCTTGGACTATCTGATCGCGTGATTGATCAAGCTCGTAACCACATTAGTACAGATACAAACAAAATTGAAAATATGATTGCGAAGTTAGAAGAAAGTCAAAAGAATGCAGAGCGTGACTGGAACGAAGCAGAAGCACTTCGCAAGCAATCTGAAAAACTGCATCGCGAATTACAGCGTCAAATTATTGAATTTAATGATGAGCGCGATGAAAAATTATTAAAAGCGCAAAAAGAAGGGGAAGAAAAAGTCGAAGCTGCAAAGAAAGAGGCAGAAGGCATTATTCAAGAACTTCGTCAATTGCGTAAAGCACAGCTTATAAACGTGAAAGACCATGAGCTTATTGAAGCGAAGAGCCGTCTAGAAGGTGCGGCGCCAGAGCTTGTGAAGAAACAAAAAGTAAACGTGAAAAACACAGCGCCAAAACAACAATTACGCGCAGGTGATGAAGTAAAAGTGTTAACGTTTGGTCAAAAAGGTCAATTGCTTGAAAAAGTAAGTGATACAGAGTGGAGCGTACAAATTGGTATTCTGAAGATGAAAGTGAAAGAATCCAATATGGAATACATTAATACACCGAAGCAAACTGAGAAAAAAGCAGTCGCAAGTGTGAAGGGTAGAGATTATCACGTTTCGTTAGAGCTCGATCTTCGCGGTGAACGTTATGAAGATGCAATGATGCGCGTTGAAAAATATTTAGACGATGCACAGCTTGCAAGCTATCCGCGCGTATCAATTATTCACGGTAAAGGAACAGGAGCGCTTCGCCAAGGTGTACAAGATTACTTGAAGAAACACCGCGGTGTGAAAAACTACCGCTACGGTGACATGGGCGAGGGAGGCCTAGGCGTAACAGTTGTCGAATTAAAATAGCAAACAACGAAACAAAGGGGAACCATTATATGTTTATGGACAAACTTGCAAAAGTATTGTTAGCTTGTTGCGGAATATTTTTGGTAATTGGGGTTATTTATTTAGTTGTTTTTGCGAAGTAAAAGAGCGTCAATCGTGGCAGAGTCATATTGCCATAGATTGACGCTTTTAATATATAGGAAAAGGAATAAGCTATGAAAATCAACCAATACATAAGCGAAGCAAAATCCTGTTCAAGACGCGAAACAGACCGTCTCATTAAAGCAGGACGCGTGGCTATTAACGGCGAAATATGTACGCACGGTGCACTCGTGAGCGATGGTGATGTGGTAACGATTGATGGACAGGTTATTGCAAAAGAAGAGAAGGAAAAGGTGTATATTGCCTTTCATAAACCAATCGGAATTACTTGTACAGCAGCCGATCATATTGAAGATAATATTATTGATTATATCAATTACCCAGAGCGTATCTTTCCTGTTGGGCGATTAGATAAAGCGTCGGAAGGACTAATCTTATTAACGAATGACGGTGCGATTGCAAATCAAATTTTACACGGTGATCATGAGCACGAGAAAGAATACATCGTTACGGTTGATAAGCCGTTTACAGATTGGTTTATTGATGAGATGTCCAGCGGTGTAAAGATTAAAGATGGAATGACGAAGCCTTGTAAAGTGACGAGAGTGGATCAATCTACATTTCGCATCGTTTTAACGCAAGGAATGAACAGACAAATTCGTAGAATGAGCCGTGCTTTCGGGTTTACTGTAACAAAGCTAAAGCGGGTTCGTATTATGAATATAGAGCTAGATGATCTAGAAGTGGGAAAATGGCGTAACATTACAGCTGAGGAATTAGAAATATTAATAGGGCAAATATAGGGAGGGGAAATTTTCTCCCTATATTTTTTTGTCAGAAAAAATAAAACTATTGATTTTTTAAAAAATAGCCCATATAATAAAAAACAACAAGTTTCGACAAGATATTTTATAAAAGTAATGATGAGGACATGAGTTGTTTTTGACGATTCTCAGAGAGGGAAGCCTAGGCTGTGAGCTTCCTAATACGGAAAGGCAAACTTACCACCTCTAAACTTCAAGAGTGAACTGCATGATGCATTGTAATTCTTGGCGGATAAAACCGTTATCAATTTACACGAGCTATAAAATGAGCTTATTTTGTTATAAATTCATTTTATTAGAATAAGGGTGGAACCACGATTTCAACACTCGTCCCTTTGTTAGGGACGGGTTTTTTTTGCGTTCTTTTACGGGGAAGTATGCTTGAAAGAGGATATGTGACGGTATTTAATTCAGAATATTTTGTTAATCTAAAAATATGTAGGAGGTTAGTAGAAATGAAATCATCTTTAAAGTTTTCTGAGATGTTTGCAATAAGTTTAATGTTGTTTGCACTATTTTTCGGTGCAGGTAATATGATTTTCCCGCCGGCTTTAGGGCAAGGTGCTGGAACAGACGTATGGATCGCGTTATTTGGCTTTATCGTAACAGGTGTTGGATTACCTTTATTAGGGGTAATTGTTATAGCTCTAAAGGGAGATATTAATGAGCTAGCGGGACGTGTACACCCTGTATTCGCACTTGTTTTTATCACTGCAATTTATTTATGTTTAGGCGTATTCGTAAGTGTTCCGCGTACAGGAACAGTTGCTTATGAAATGAGTGTTGCACCATTTTTACCAAGTGAGATAGCTGGTCAATCTTATCCACTTGTTATCTTTACATTCATTTTCTTTGCAGTAACTTTCTATTTAGCTTTAAACCCATCGAAATTAGTGGGCCGCATCGGTAAAGTATTAACTCCGATTTTGTTAGCTGTTATAGCAATTATCGTAGGTAAAGCAATTATTACACCAATTGGAGAATTTGGTGCACCGACAGAAGCGTATAATGCTCCGCTCTTTAAAGGTTTTATTGATGGATATTTAACTTTAGATGGACTTGCAGCACTTGTTTTCGGAAATGTTGTTATTAATGCTTTAAAAGCAAAAGGCGTTACAAATAAGAACAGCATTGCAAAAGTAACAATCTTTGCAGGATTTATTGCAGCGCTCGGTTTACTACTTGTTTATTTAGCACTTGCTTATCTGGGAGCTTCTAGTGTGTCTCTTGGAATGGGAGCAAACGGAGGAATTATTTTAACAAACGTTGTAAATCATTTATTTGGTAGTTACGGAACTTTATTATTAGGGATCGCAATTACAGCGGCATGTTTAACAACTTCTGTAGGTATTGTTGCAGCTTGTGGGGAATATTTTTCTTCCTTATTACCAAAGCTTTCTTATCAAAAGGTTGTTTTCATCTTCTGTGTATTAGCATTTATGGTAGCAAACCTTGGGCTAACTCAGTTAAACGCATTAGCATTACCGATTTTAATTGCAATTTATCCAATTGGTATCGTACTGATTGTATTATCACTTGTTGAAAACTATATTCGTCTTCCATTAGCTATGTATGTAGGCGGTATTGTAGGAGCATTTGCAATTAGCTTCTTTGATGGATTGCATAATGCAAATCTTCAAGTAGCGGCCCTTGCTCCTATCTTAGATAAAATTCCACTATATAGTGTAGGGATTGGTTGGCTAGTTCCGGGTATCATTGGAATTGCAATTGGATATGTAGTTTCTTTATTTCAAAAGCAAGAAGTTGCTGTAGAAAAATAGTGAAAAGAGGCTTTCTATGAAAGAAAGTCTCTTTTTTTGTAGAAAAAATTGCATATAGGGAAATTTAGATATTAAAAATTTTATACGTAATATAGTTGACAAAAAAATTAGCATTAGGCTAAGATTGACTTAGTTGTGGAAATATTAGAAGGAAAGTGAGGAGTGAAAGGTATAAGGTTTTCTATAACGATATCATTTTGTAGATAGAGGTGATAGAGTAGGAGAATGGTTAGTTTTATTTTTTTTGACCTTCATTGAGAATGATAATCACCAAAAGAAATAGGGACTTATGTTAAAATGTAAATCGCTCTTTATAAGGAATAGGGAGGGATATTATTTTTAACACGTAGTGAGAATGATAATCAATAATATCTACATTACATAAATAAATTACAATTAAATAATGATAGAGGATTATTATTTTTTTCTTATATATTGAGAATAATTATCATTTTCAAAAAAGTATGGATGAAAGATAAACAAGGAGGAAGTAAGCCAAATGAGAAAGATTTCTGTATTACCCGCTTTTATTATGACGTTCGTATGTATGCTAGCTTTTTTCGTAGTGCCATTTGGACAAGCTTCGGCAAATGTAGCTGACGGTACTTACGATATTAACTATGTCATACAAAAAGCAGAAAATGATTCAGCCTCAATGGCAAATGATTATTTTGAAAAACCAGCTAAGTTAATTGTGAAAAATGGTGAGATGAGAGTACAAATTCCTATGAATCATAGTGCTTGGATTACAGAATTTAAAGCACCAGAGAACGGGAACTTTGTTGATGCAAAAGTTGTTAGTAAAGATGAATCTGCAGATAAAAGAACTGTAGAGTTTAAAATAGACGATTTATCTAAGCCAGCAGCTGTAAAAATTCATGTTGTTGTACCTAACGTAAATTATGACCATAACTACACAATTCGCTTTGCATTTGATGCAAATGTAAAAGCGGTAGGTGGAGAAAATAAAGCAACTACTGTAACAAAGAATAATGATCAAACAAAAACAGATACAAAAGTAATAGAAGAAGTGAAGAAAGAAGAGAGTAAAGAAGCAAATAAAGAGGCAAGCAAAGGAACAAATGAAAGTGGAAAAGCTGAAAAAACAGATAACCCAAAAACAGGCGATGAAGCACGCATCGGATTATTTGCAGTGTTAATTCTTATTTCAGGTGTTTTCTTAATTCGTAAAGTACGTCAAAACTAAATAAAGGAGCGTTATTCCATTGAATAGATATCTTAAAATTGTTGTTGCGATGTGTTTAATGATATTTACATTCGTATCAACATTACAACCTCTTGCAGTTCAAGCAGCAAGCCAACTAGCTGACGGTGAATATTCAATCGGTTTCAAAGTTCTTAAGGATACATCAGATGAAGAATCTATGATGAATCAATACTCTGTAAGTCCAGGAACTTTAAAAGTGAAGGATGGGAAGAAGAAGGTATCCTTTACGTTAGAACATAGTTCATGGATTACGAAGTTTGAAACAGAAAAAAATGGCCAGTTTGTTGCGACAAATGTAATTAGTGAAGATAAAGAAAAAGATACACGAGTAGTAGAATTTGAAGTGGACGATGTAGAGAAAGTATTAAATGCGAAAGTAAAAGTAGATATAGACTTTTTAAATTATCATCATGACTATGATGTGCGTATTGCATTTGATCAAAATAGTATTACACCGATTCATGTAGAAAAACCAAATGAAAAAGAGGATCCAGCAAATAAGCCAGATCCAAATGAAAAACCGGATCCAAGTCAGAAGCCCGACCAAAAGCCTGACCCAGATCAACAACCCAATTCTAACACAATTAACGATGGGAATTATAGTATTCCATTTAAAGTGTTAAAAGATAAGACAGATGAAGAATCTAAGATGAATAATTACATGGTAAATCCAGGAGTATTAAAAGTAGAAAACGGTAAGAAAAAGGCAATTGTAACACTAACAAGTAGCTCATTAATTAAAAATTTCCAAACGGAAAAAGATGGCGCATTTGCTGATGCAAAAGTAGTGAGTGAAGATAAAGAAAAAGATACAAGAGTAGTAGAGTTTGAAGTGGACGATTTATCAAAAAAATTAAATACAAAAGTATTTATCGAAATGGCATCAAGAAACTATAAGCAAACACATGATGTACAACTTTTATTTGAACAAGATAAACTTGAGCCAATTAAGAACGAAGAAAAGCAACCAGACGGTGATAAAAAGCCAGAGGTAGAGAAACCAGAAGTAGAGAAGCCGAATGTTGAAACAATTAAAGACGGTGAATACAGCATCAATTTCAAAGCTTTAAAAGATCAATCAGAAGAAATTTCAATGATGAACACGTATACGAAGAGTCCGGGCGTGTTAAAGGTGAAAGATGGTAAAAAATATGTATCATTCACATTAACGAATAGTGCATGGATTACAAAGTTTGAATTTGAGAAAAATGGTTCGTTCGTTGATGCGAGTGTATTAAGTGAAGATAAAAAAGCTGATACACGCGTAGTGGAAGTAGAAGTAGACGATGTATCTAAAAAGTTAAATGCAAAAGTAAAAGTAGATATCGATTCAATGAATTATCACCATTTTTATGACATTCAATTTGCATTTGATAAAGGTAGCATTAAACCGTTAGATAACCAAGGCGGAAACAATAAGCAAGGCGGAAACGATAACCAAGGCGGAAACGATAACCAAGGCGAAAACAATAACCAAGGCGGAAACGATAACCAAGGCGAAAACAATAAGCAAGGCGGAAACGATAACCAAGGTGGAAACAACAACCAAGGTAACAACACAACCATTGATCCAAAAGCCCTTAAAGATGGTGAATACAGCATTGGCTTTAAAGTTCTAAAAGATCAAACAGAAGAAATTTCAATGATGAACACATATACAAAGAGTCCAGCTGTACTAAAAGTGAAAGATGGTAAGAAGTATGTATCGTTTACATTAACGAATAGTGCATGGATTACAAAGTTTGAGTTTGAGAAGAATAGTTCTTTTGTTAATGCAAAAGTATTAAGTGAGAATAAAGAGCAAAATACAAAAGTAGTAGAGTTAGAAGTAGATGATTTATCTAAAAAATTAAACGCAAAAGTAAAAGTAGATATTGATGCGATGAATTATCACCATTTCTACGATGTTCAATTTGTATTTGATCAAGATAGTATTAAAGTTTTAGGTAACCAAGGCGGAAATAGTAAGCCAAAAGTAATAGTTGATCCGAAAAATTTAGTGGATGGTCAATATGATATTCCATTTAAAGTGTTAAAAGATAAAACAAATGAGCTTTCAAAGATGCATGACTATACTGTACACCCAGCAAAATTAATCGTTAAAGATGGTAAAAAGTACATTGAGATGACGTTGAAAAATAGTGCATGGATTACAAAATTCCAAACGGAAAATAACAGTCTTTTTGCTGATACGAAAGTAGTAAGCGAAGATAAAAATGCAAATACGAGAGTAGTGCAATTTGAAGTAAGTGATTTATTTGCAAAATTAAATGCAAAAGTAAAAGTTGATATCAATGAAATGAACTACCATCATTTCTACGATGTCCAAATTCAATTTGATACAAATAATATTGGTGCGTTAGGAACGATTAAAGAGGATCCAAAAAAAGATCCGAACAATCCAGTGATTACACCGAAAGTAGATAATGTAAAAAAAGTAGATAATCCTGATTTTAACCGAAATGCAGATGATAAGAAGATAAAAGAAGATCAAAAAAATGATTCGAAAAAAGAGAAAAACTCAAAAACGGCAGATACAGCACAACTAGGTTTATACATGGTGCTATTGCTTGGGTCACTTGCTTTACTAGTTCGTAAATATAGAGCAGGAAGATTGTAATTTTTGGAGTCTTGATGCATGTTCGCATGCATCAAGACTTGTTTCATATTGTTTGGAAAGGAGTGTTGATTGAGAGTGAAGAAAATTGCTAGTGTACTAATGGCTATCATTCTATTAGTGAGTATAGCTGGATGCTCGGCGCCCAAAAAAGAAGCAGCAAAACAGGTAAAGAGTGAGAGAATTGTTGCAACGACAGTTGCTGTTACTGAAATTATGGATGCGTTAGAAGTAGATTTAGTTGGTATTCCAACAAGTACGAAAGATTTACCAAAGAGATATAAAGGTTTACCTGAAGTCGGGAATCCGATGAGTCCTGATATGGAAAAGGTAAAGTCATTAAAGCCGTCAGAAGTATTATCCGTGACAACACTTGAATATGAATTAAAGCCAGTTTTTGATGGTGTGGGCACGAAAGCAAATTTTTTAGATTTAACAAGCTTGAAAAATATGCAAAATTCCATTAGCGATTTAGGTAAGCAATATGGACGTGAAAAGCAGGCTGAAGCAGTTGTAACAAAGTTAGATAACAAGGTTGCAGAGATTAAAAAAGCAGTAAAGGGAAAGAAAGAACCGACAGTGCTTATTTTATTAGGTGTACCAGGGAGTTATTTAGTAGCAACAGAGCATTCTTATATTGGAGATCTAGTGAAACAACTAGGTGGCAAAAATATTGTGCAAGGTGAACAAGTAGAGTATTTAGCTTCTAATACAGAGTATTTAAAAAAAGCTGATCCAGATATTATTTTACGAGCAGCTCATGGTATGCCTGATGAAGTTGTGAAAATGTTTGATAAAGAATTTAAAACAAATGATATTTGGAAACATTTCGTTGCCGTTAAAAATAACCGTGTTTACGATTTAGAAGAGCGCTTATTTGGGACGACAGGTAATTTAGCAGCAATGGAAGCGTTAGATGAATTGAAAAAAATGATGTATCCGTGATGCATTTTAATATAAAGGAAGAGTGGAATGAATAAAAAAACTTGGAGTTTCCTCATTGTTACTGCATTGCTTATTGTTATGACATCATTGTCAGCGATGAAAGGGAGTTTAGAAATAGGTATTGTTGAGCTTGTGCAAGGGATATTTACAGGGGGAAATGAAGATGTTGGAGTGATTAAAGATTTACGTTTCCCACGTATTATTATTGCACTATTTACTGGAGCAGCTCTGGCCGTTTCAGGTGTGCTTTTTCAAGCTGTTATGAAAAATCCACTTGCTGATGCTGGGGTAATCGGGATATCTTCTGGAGCAAGTTTTATGACACTTGTTATTATTACGCTATTCCCACAATTCTTTTTCTGGACACCAGTATTCGCCTTTTTAGGTGGTGCGTTTGCATGTTATCTCGTTTATGCATTTTCATGGAAGTCAGGGTTAAGTCCGCTTCGCATTATTTTAGTTGGTATAGCTATTAATGCAATGTTCACTGGATTAAATGAATCGTTCATTACGATTTGCGGATACTTCATTAAGAGTATTAAGCAAACGACGACTTCTAACATAACGATGAAGACGTGGGACGATGTAGAAATAATGGTTACATATGGAACGATTGGTCTTATTCTTGCTCTGTTTGTAGGAGCTTGGTGTAACTTATTATCGCTACAAGATAAGACTGCGAAAAACTTAGGTTTGCACGTGACGAGAGTTCGTCTTATTATTTCTGCTATTGCAGTACTTTTAGCAGCAGTATCAACAGCAATTGCAGGTGTTATTGCTTTCGTAGGATTACTCGTTCCGCACATTTCAAGACAACTAGTCGGTTCGGATCATAAAGTATTAATTCCATTTTCTGCTCTTGCAGGAGCGTTATTAATTTTGACGGCGGATACGATTGGAAGGTTAATTGTGCCACCTAACGAAATTCCAGCAGCGACGATTATGGCAGTGATTGGTGGCCCATTCTTAATATTCTTGCTTAGAAAGAGTGATAAAGTTCATGGAAATTAAAAATGTAACCTTTTCGTATGATAATGTAACGGATCGATTAAAGTCGGTTAGTAGTGAAATAGAAATTGGTAAAATTACAACAATTATTGGTCCAAACGGTTGTGGGAAATCGACATTACTTGGTGTGATGTCAAGAAATCACGACCCTCGTAGCGGAGAGATAATACTCGATGGGAAGGCGATTAGTCAATATAAACCGAAAGAGTTTGCTAGAAAGTTAGCCGTTGTCCATCAACAAAATGAAGCACCGGCAGACATGACGGTAGAGAAATTAACAAGTTATGGTCGTATGCCTCATAAAAATATTTTTTCCTCGCAAACTGATGAAGATAGAGAAGCAATCGAAAGGGCTTTAGCATGTAC
Organism: Bacillus cereus group sp. N6; assembly: GCF_016483705.1. Classification (NCBI taxonomy): domain Bacteria; kingdom Bacillati; phylum Bacillota; class Bacilli; order Caryophanales; family Bacillaceae; genus Bacillus; species Bacillus cereus group sp. N6. The sequence continues at coordinate 78,752 of NZ_JAEHBI010000008.1, read as the reverse complement.
GAATTTGCTAAGTAAACGTGATAAAGAGATTCACGCCTTATCTGGTGGAGAAAGACAACGTGTTTGGATTGCCATGACGTTAGCTCAGAAAACACCAATGCTCTTTTTAGATGAACCGACAACATATTTAGATATTTATTATCAACTTGAAATATTAGAGCTAGTAAAAGAGTTAAATGAAGTACATGGATTGACGATCGTTATGGTATTACATGATATCAATCAGGCGATTCGCTATAGTGATCATATTATTGTTATGAAAGACGGCGAAATTGTTACGAAAGGTAAGCCGAATGATGTTGTGACAGAAAGTATGATAAAGACGATATACGGTGTAGATGTCGTTGTAAAGCAAGATGAAGATACAGGGTTGTATATGGTCCCAATGGGTATTTAAATATGCGAACAATCCGTTTTGAGGTGATGATTTGAGTAGTAAAAAAGAACGGAAGAAGAATTCTTTTTTTCAACGAATACTTACAGTTGTTTTTTTAGGTACCTTTTTCTATTCAGTATATGAATTAGGTGATATTTTCATGGATTACTATGAAAATCGTAAAGTAATGGCCGAAGCACAAAACATTTATGAAAAGAGTCCGATGGAAGAGCAATCACAAGACGGGGAAGTACGTAAACAGTTCAAAGCTCTGCAGCAAATTAACCAAGAAATAGTTGGATGGATTACGATGGATGATACACAAATTAATTATCCAATCGTTCAGGCGAAAGACAATGATTACTATTTATTTCGTAATTATAAAGGTGAAGATATGAGAGCAGGCAGCATTTTTATGGACTATCGTAATGATGTGAAATCTCAAAATCGAAATACTATTTTATATGGTCACCGTATGAAAGATGGTTCTATGTTTGGAAGTTTAAAGAAAATGTTAGATGAAGAGTTCTTCATGTCGCATCGTAAATTATATTACGATACATTATTTGAAGGATATGATCTTGAAGTGTTCTCGGTGTATACAACAACAACTGATTTTTATTACATTGAAACGGATTTTAGCAATGATACGGAATACACATCGTTTTTGGAGAAAATTCAAGAAAAATCGCTGTACAAAACGGATACAAAATTGACAGCGAGTGATCAAATCGTAACACTTTCGACGTGTGACTATGCACTTGATCCGGAAGCAGGAAGGTTAGTCGTGCATGCGAAACTAGTAAAGAGATAGTAAAAAAAAGTATAGAATATGAGAAGTGGTAACGCTTCTCATATTCTATACTTTAAAAAAGAAATATGTTTACTGTGCTGCAGCCATTGGCATACGTACAACTTCAACATTGTAGTAAGTGATTTTATTATCAAGAATATATTCTGGCATCCCACCTTGATGTGAATGAGCATCTTTAAATGCTGAGCTCTTCGTCCAACCTTGGAAATCTTCTTTTGCATTCCAGCGTGTGCTAATTGTTACTTCATCATAATCAACTGTATTTTGCGTTAAAAGAACTTCTAATCCTAAAAAGCCTGGCATCGTTTCGACTTGACCTACTTTATTAAAACGCTCAATTAATTTATGTCCATTTCCCTTTGTAATTTTAGCTGTATTTGTAACAATAATCATGTTTTATTCCTCCTATAAATGTAGCCTTTATTTTCGAGAACTCATATACATTAAATGATAATGAAAATCATTATCATTGTCAATGGTAAATGTGAAATAAATAAGTTTTTTGATTATTTCGGACAGTAAGATTTCCATTTCAAAATGTAGTAAATATGTGGCGGTTAAGTGAGAGAATGAGCGAGTTGTACTAGCAAAGCAATAATATGGTATAGTGAAACGAGGCTGTTTTTTCAGGCTCGTTTTTTAAATGCTTCCTATAGAGAAAGCATGCAAATGGAAAGGAAGTTATTATATGCGATCAGAAGTAACTGTAAAAATAAAACCGAAATTTATAAAAGAAATTAAAAGTGGATATCCGCTTATTTTAAAAGATGCGATTCAAAATTTAAATGATGTTCAGGAAGAAGGAACAATCATTAAAGTAGTAGATGAGAAGAACCATTTTGTCGGAAAAGGTTATTATGGAAAACAAAATAAAGGATACGGCTGGATTTTAACGAGAAAAGAGAGTGAACAAATTAATCAATCTTTCTTTGAAAGTAAAATAAAATCTGCCTTACATAAACGAAAGCAATTTTACAAATCAAGTGATACGACAGCATTCCGTGCCCTAAATGGTGAAGGTGATGGTCTTGGAGGCTTAATTATTGATTATTATGACGGCTATTATGTAGTAAGTTGGTATAGTGAAGGGATTTATACTTTCAGAGATGAGATTATAGCAGCTCTTCAAAAAGTAGCAAACTTTAAAGGTATTTATGAGAAAAAGCGTTTTGATACGAAAGGGAAATACATTGAAGGCGATGATTTCGTAGCAGGAGTACGCGGTGAGTTCCCGCTTATCGTAAAAGAGAACGGTGTGAACTTTGCTGTTTATTTAAATGACGGAGCGATGGTTGGTGTATTTTTAGATCAGCGTAACGTTCGAAAACAAATTCGTGATAAATATGCAAAGGGGAGAACAGTATTAAATATGTTCTCTTATACAGGTGCTTTCTCTGTATTTGCAGCGCTTGGCGGAGCGAGTAAAACGACGAGTGTCGACCTTGCAAATCGTAGTTTAAGTAAAACGATTGAGCAATTTAGTGTAAATGAAGTTGATTATGAAGCGCAAGATATTATTGTAGAAGATGTATTTCTTTACTTCAAATATGCAGCTAAGAAAAAGATGAAATTTGATATGGTCGTACTTGATCCTCCAAGTTTTGCACGCTCAAAAAAATATACATTTAGTGCAGCGAAAGATTATAAAAACTTACTAAAAGAAACAATTGCGATTACAGAAAATAACGGGATTATCGTTGCTTCTACAAACTGTAGCGCATTTGATATGAAAAAGTTTAAAGGATTTATCGATACGGCATTTAAAGAAATGAATGGCAAATATAAAATATTAGAAGAACATTCTTTACCAGAAGATTTTCGTACCATTGATCAATTCAAAGAAGGAGACTATTTAAAAGTAGTTTTCATTGAGAAAATTAAAGGGTAATAAAGAAAAAGGAGCTCGAGTTTACTTGAGCTCCTTTTCTTATTGAACGATATTTTGTACTCTACCGACTTGCCCGTCCTGCAATCGTACTTTAATGCCATGTGGATGAGAAGGGGAGTTTGTTAAAATATCTTTTACAATGCCACGTGTTAATTTACCGGTGCGTTGATCTTGTTTTAATACAATATCAACTTCAAGACCGGGTGCGATATTAGAACGTTTTTGTCCGTTCATTTATACACCTGTACGTCTACGTTGGTTGTTTGTTTTCTTCGTTTGTTGGTTTTGTAATTTTTTTGTTTCTTGGCTTTGATTTGTATTATTTGAACCATTTCCATTTCCTTGCTTTTTCTTTGCAAGTTGTTCGCGCATTAAATCAGCTAAGCTTACTTTTTTGTTTTCTGACATGATAAAGTCTCCTTTATATAAAGTTAATTATGAACTATCGTAGTAAATTTCATCATATCATTGTTATGGAAGGAAGGGAAGTTGGTTTGAAAATTCATATAATTCTTTCCAGTATTCATTCGTTACGATACAATTAAAATGTTAATGTTTGTAAAAAAGGGGATAGACATATGTCACATCATATTTTATTAGTTGAAGATGACATCTCAATTCAAGAGATGGTGGAAAAGTATTTAATAAAAGAAGGTTTTCAAGTTACAATCGCGTCTGACGGAGAAGAAGGGGTGCAAGCATTTTTTAAATCATCCTTTGATTTAGTTATCCTCGACATTATGATGCCAAAGCTAGATGGCTTAGAGGTTGTGCGAATCATTCGGGAAAAAAGTGCAGTTCCGATTTTAATGATGTCGGCAAAAGATACAGATGTTGATAAAGCTGTTGGGTTAGGACTTGGAGCAGATGATTACATTTGTAAGCCGTTTTCTATGATTGAATTGGCTGCACGTGTAAAAGCGGGTATTCGGAGGTCTACGAAATATTCGGCTACAGAAACAACAGAAAAGATGATTCAAATTTGTGATTTAGCAATTGATCCAATTAATTTTACGGTTGAAAAAAACGGGAAGCCCCTCAAACTTACTTTAAAAGAATTTGAGATTTTAAAGCTATTCGTAAAGAATCAAAATCGTGTATTTACAAAAGCACAAATATATACGTTAGTTTGGAACGAAGAGTATTACGGTGATGATAATGTTATAAATGTTCATATGAGAAGATTGCGCGAGAAAATTGAAAGTGATCCATCTAATCCAGAGTATATTAAAACGTTATGGGGTATCGGCTATAAGTTGGAAGTGATGTAATATGGTTAATTTGTTAATAGGTATTATTTTTATATTGTTATGTATCATTTACATACAATATAAAATGAGAAAAAATAGTAGTAAAAATTTACGATACACATATGAAAAGTTAGAAAGTATTGTAAATGGACAAACAGGCGAGAAGTTACTCGTTATGACAGATAATCTACAATTGCAAAAATTACTAGTGGCAATTAATCAATTATTAGATGCAAAACAGAAAACGAATGCAGATCATGCAAAAGTAGAAATTTCGATGAGAAAAATGCTTTCAAATATTTCACATGATTTAAAGACACCACTTACAGTTATTCTTGGATATATAGAAATGTTAAATAAGGATAAAACGATAAGTAAAGAAGAACAGCAAATATTACTTGAAAAGGTGCATGTGAAAACACTAGAAGTAATGGAACTAATTCATAAGTTTTTTGATTTAGCAAAATTAGAATCTGGTGACAAAGCAATCGAGATGACAAAAGTAAATATGAATGAAGTTTGCCGTGAGAAGATTTTATCTTTTTATGATTTAGTGACGACGAAAGGGTTTCAAGTTCATATTGATATACCAGAAAGAAATATATATGCACTTGGAAATATAGAAGTATTAGGCAGGGTATTAAATAATTTAATATCAAATGCGATTACATATGGAGAAGATGGAAAGACACTTGGTATGACGTTAAGAGATGATGAAACGAATGTGTATATAGATGTATGGGATACAGGAAAAGGAATTGATGAATCTCATATTGATAAAGTGTTTGAGCGTATGTACACACTGGAAGATTCGAGAAATAGATTGTATCAAGGGAGCGGTTTAGGGTTAACGATTACGAAACGGCTTGTGGAAGCGATGGATGGAAAAATTAACCTTTCTAGTAAGCCATATAAAAAAACGATTTTTACAGTTGTATTAAAAAAGATGCTGTTTTAGCTTGTAGAGAAGTAGATTCTACAAGCTTTTTTCAGCGTAAGGAATTTGTAAGGAACGGGTAAGAAAAAAGAGATTTCCGTTGTCTATTATAGAAGTATAAGGTAGTGCGAAAGGAGACAGTGACATGACATATATATTAAAAACGAATCAGTTAACGAAAGTGTTTAAAGGGAAAGAAGTTATTTCTAGCGTCAACATGCATGTGAAAAAAGGAGAGATATACGGTTTCTTAGGACCGAATGGTGCAGGTAAAACAACGATTATGAAAATGATTACAAATTTAATAAAACCGACGAGCGGTGATATTGAAATTTTTGGTGAGAAGTTAACGGATACATCTTATGAATTGTTAAAGCGCATGGGGACAATTATCGAATATCCAATCTTTTATGATAAATTAACGGCGAAGGAAAACTTAGAATTACATTGTGAATATATGGGGTATTACGACAAGAACGCAATTGATCATGCTTTAAATTTAGTGAAATTGCACGGTATAGATGATAAAAAAGTAAAAGATTTTTCATTAGGTATGAAGCAACGACTTGGTATTGCAAGGGCAATCATGACAAAGCCAGAATTACTCATTTTAGATGAACCTATTAACGGCTTAGATCCAATTGGTATTAAAGAATTACGAGACTTATTTAAAATGCTCTGCAAAGAATATGGTATTACGTTATTAGTCTCTAGTCATATTTTAGGCGAGATGGAACAAATGGCGGATACAATTGGTGTAATTCAAAATGGAAAACTAATAAAAGAAGTTTCAATGAAGAGTATTAACGGAAAACAAACAGAGTACATTGAAATTACTGTTCTTGATGTGAAGCGTGCAGCTTATATTTTAGAAGATAAACTCGGTATAAAAAATTACAAAATAATGAGTGGAAATATGATTCGTGTGTATGAATTGGCGGCGACACAGCAAGCCATTTCAAAAGCACTTATTATGAACGATGTAGAAATTGAAAGTATTAATAAAAAACATAGTTCCTTAGAAGAATATTTCTTAAATGTAATGGATGGAGAGGGCATTCATGCTTAATGGATTGTTAGTGAATCTAGTAAGTGGATTGATTGTAATGTTCATAAGTGGGATTTTATATTATAGAAAACCTGAGCGGAAATGGCCGTTAATTTTACTAGTGATAGGAATAGTAAGCGTAGTTACGGCTGGAATTAGAATGTTAATAGCATAGAGATAGTTATGTCAGTAATGGAGGTGTGGTTTATATGTTTAAATTAATGAAACTTGAATGGAAAAAACATAAATTATCTAGTTACTTTAAAGGGGTAGCCATTTGTATTATAGCAATTTTTGCTGCGGTAAGTCTTATGGGGTTGGGAGCGAAAGGTGAAGCAGATGCGGCGCTCACTGATTTCACAAAATATATGACTTTAGCAAACATATTTATTAGGATGACATTTCTTATTTTTAGTGCGGTCATTTTATCGCGTTTAGTAATTGATGAGTATAAGAATAAAACGATGCAACTATTGTTTATGTATCCACTGCAAAGGAAAAAGTTAATGAGAGCGAAATTAACAATTGTTTTTAGTTTTTGTTTTATTAGCATGATTATTGCTACGTTCACTATTAGTTTGCTCATATTTTTTATGAACCCAATGATAGGGCTAATTGAAACACCTATTACGATGGGAGAAATAATAGCTACCGTTCCAGCTACTTTTATAAGTGCATTTATGATATCTGGAATAAGTTTAATTCCTTTATTTTTTGGGATGAGAAAGAAATCGACACCGACAACGATTACTTCTGCAGTAATAATTGGGATGCTAATGAACAGTAACGTTGGTCCTGGAAACGGTCAAGTAAGTATGTATGATTTTATATTTATCCCAATTGTACTCTGTTTATTAGGAATTTTTATTAGTTATCTTTCGTATCGTAAAATCGACAAGATTGATGTAGCGTGAAGGAAGCTTAAAACAACGACGAACTGGGGTATGAACAGTGAAAAAAATAATAGTAATTGCAATATTATTAATTACAATTGCTAGTGTGGTTTTTGGTTTTAAGACATTTCAGGGGAAAGATTTTAAGAAAGAAAAGTCTTTTGAGATAAATCATATAAAAGAAATAGAAGTGGACAATGAAAACTGGGATATTGAATTTAAAAGTACAGACGCTAACAAAATAGTGATTTTGGCTCAAGGTAAACAAGTGGATAAAGAGATAGATCCTGTCGAAATAGAACATGAAGGGAATAAAGTTATAGTTAAGCAAAAACAAAAGGCGACCAGATTCTTTAATGGTTTTACGTTTAGGAAGAAAAATAGTATATCTATAGTTGTTCCGAAGAAAGAAATAGATAAAATTGTATTAAATAATAAATCGGGTGATGTGAAAATAAGAGATATAGTAGTAAAAAGTATCGTGACAAAAGGCAAGTCTGGAGATGGAATGATTACGGGACTATCGGCAGAGAAGGGTGAATTTACATCCGAAAGCGGAGATTTAATGTTAAAAGATAGTTCATTACAAGAAGTAAATATAACTTCTACTACTGGCGATAATTATGTGAAAAATATAAAAAACGAAAATATGAACATCACTTCAACATCCGGTGAAGTATTACTGAAAGATGTGATAGAAGGAAAATCATTATTTGTAGAAACAAAATCAGGAGATATTGGCGTAAGATATAAAGGTGTTCCAGCTTCATTGAAACTTACGGCTAAAAGTAATTCGTCTGACGTAATGATAGATTTAAAAGGACTTAAGAAAGATAAAAATACAGAAAAGATAAAAGCAGGAACGATTGGTGATGCGAAAAACAAAATGGAGATTTTAAGTAAAACAGGGGTAATTTATATCGATTAAAATGTAAATGAAAGGAGGACTATTATGCTACGTCTTATGAAGCTAGAACTGAAGAAATTTAAGATTGGATGGTATGTGAGGGGAGCGATTATTGCAAATATCGCTATACTGGCATTACTGATCTTTACGAGCATCGTTTCTCAAATAGAAGGAGATCCAGAAATAAGAGATCCACAGATGGTTTTGTTAATGGCTAGTACATTAGTAAGAGCAACATTTATTATTTTTGGTAGTGTGTTAATCGCAAGGTTAATAATTAGTGAATATAAAAACAAAACAATACTACTTATGTTTTCTTATCCAATTAACCGAAAGAAAATGATGGTTAGTAAGTTGGTTATTACAGCAACATTAACATTTATAACAGTTATTTTATCTAATATTTTAGTAGTAGGAATGTTCTTTGGGATAGATAGCTATTTTTCAATTCTTCCTAATTCATTCACAGTAGATCAATTGATGCAAGAAGGGATAAACCTTGTTCCTTTAGCCGTTGCAACTGCGGGAATAAGTTTAATCCCACTATATTTCGGAATGCGTAAACGTTCAGTGCCAACTACAATTGTTTCATCCCTTATCGTTGTATCAATTGCAATGAATAGCACTACGTTTTCTGTAGCAACTTTTCTTCCTCTTCAACTAGCATTGGCAGCAATTGGAGTTGTGATTGCATGTTACGGAATTAAAAATATAGAGAAGGAAGATATAACTGTATGACAAGAATAAAAAAAGAGTTGACGTTACAGCAACTCTTTTTTTGTATATGTATGCTTTGTTACTACTCTGTAAATTTGGAGTGTTTGCTTAAATATGCTTGTACTCCTGGAGAAATATTAAAGTTATTAGGACTTTTATATTCGATAGTAAACTCTCCGTCTTTACTTGTTTCAAAGGAGCTTGCATAGCTATTCATTTTAGCATCGTAAGAAGTATTTTTGACTTCCGCATCTAGATTAAAGTATTTTGTAATATATTCTTTTGATTCCGTAACTGCTGTTTGTTTTCCCCAAGGGGTACCATAACTTGTACAATAAAGAGACACACTGATAACTCCGATAATAGAAGTTAGTAAAATAGTTCCCATAGCTATTTTTTTATTTTTTGTATTCAATTTGGTTGCCCCTCCTCATAATATGTATTCATTTTAACGTATTTTTTCCATAAAACAACCATTTAGCAAAAATAGTTTCACATGAAACAAGTTACAGAAAAAGACAAGATGTGTAAACAACTTGTCTTTTTTTATTGTTACATTTTAGGAGCTTCCATTCCAGCCGCGGCCCATTCTTCTTTTGCAGGACCATATACGCCAGGGACGGTTAAGCCAGCTTGGCGCATTAAAACAGTCATTTGTCCGCGGTGGTGATTTTGATGATTAATGAGTGTCATTAAAAATATAGAATTCGGCATAGGACGACCAAAGAAGTCATTAATAGTAGCTAAGTCTTTATCAGTCCATTCGCCTTGAAGTGCATCAACAAAAGCTGCGTTCACTTTACGATACCCATCTGAAATTGTTTTAGCTGAAGGTGGAACAGGATAATCTTTTGTTTCTCCTTCAAATTTAAGTCCCGTACTAGATAATATAACTGGAATTGCCGTCACGATATGCCAAGCAACTCTGCCTAACGTCCAGTGCCCAGGTGCAATTTCTTTTGACAAAGATTCATCTGTTAATGCATCGAGCATCTTCTGAGTAGACTCAGCCTCGTATGTCCATGATTGCAAGAAGCCTTCAATAGTTTGATACATGTTATCCCTCCTCGTTATGTTCATAGGTTACATTCGTGAAAAAAAGATAGTTTCCTTTTGATCTTATAAGAACGAATAAAAAAGGAGGCTTCTTCCTCATCAACTATAAGAAATAAGGCGCTCCAAGTACAGCAACGTTCAAATTTGTGTTAACGATAAAGAGTTGAATAATTGTTGAGCTGAGAGCTGAAATGCCGATTTCTATTAAAGCAAGGGCTATTGAGCTAAATCCTAATTTCCATGAAAAAAAGGGAAATTTTAACTGCAAGTAGTCCGCCGATGAATACACCAATTGGATTGAAGTTTATATGTATATGCAGAATGAAAAAAAGAATTTCATTTGAGCAAGAAGGCGAAAGTACAAGCAAAAGGAGAGCAAATCGCATGTAATAATTACTAGAATGTATGGAATAAATCTGTGTTTATCCCGACTAGGTAAAGTATTTCTTTGTTATTTAAATAGATGTTTTTTAACTCGGCGATTGTACTTAAAAGATTGAATGTGAAGGAAGTGGTCAACATGTCTTCATGGCGCAATAATATAAATGGGTATTGTGAGTGTAATAATCAAAATGGTGTACATGTTGATTCTTGCTGTTTTAGTTGTGATGGGACAGTTCCTAAGCTGGGCCCAACAGGTCCGACGGGAGTAACAGGAGTAACAGGTCCAACAGGAGCAACGGGAGCAACAGGAGCGACGGGAATAACGGGAGCAACAGGAGCGACGGGAATAACGGGAGCAACAGGAGCGACGGGAATAACAGGTTCAACGGGTCCGACGGGAGCAACAGGAATAACAGGTTCAACAGGTCCAACAGGAGTAACAGGAGCGACGGGAGTAACAGGTCCAACAGGAGCAACAGGAGACACGGGGGCAACTGGCACAAGTATAACGGCAACATACGCTTTTGCAAATAATACGTCGGGAACAGCGATATCGGTACTTCTTGGTGGAACGAATGTCCCGCTTCCGAATAATCAAAATATTGGTCCAGGTATTACTGTTTCTGGGGGGAATACAGTATTTACGGCTGCAAATGCGGGGAATTATTATATTTCATATACGATTAATATAACGGCTTCATTATTAGTCAGTTCGCGGATTACAATTAATGGTGCACCTCTTGCTGGAACGATCAATTCTCCTGCGTTAGCAACTACATCATTTAGTGCAACAATTATTACGACTCTTGCGGCTGGAAGTGCCATTAGTTTGCAACTATTTGGTTTGGTAGCTGTTGCAACGTTATCAACAACTACACCAGGAGCTGTGTTAACGATAATAAGGTTAAGCTAAATAATAACTCTCTTATTCTTTTAAGATTAGGAGAGTTTATACATATAATAAGAAGTTAATGGAGTGAAGCATAGTTATATAAAAGTCAGAATATTATGATTGTAACGTTATGGCGACTATAATATAATGAAACCAACCATCATGAATGAACATTCATTTATTTTTATGTATTTGAAGGGGGAATGAAGGTGGAAAAACCATGGTTGAAAAGTTATCCAGGAGAAATTCCAAGTACGATTTCTTATGATATTCAGCCGCTTCATGGATATGTGGAACAGGTGGCTTCACGCTATCCAGAAAAGAAAGCGCTTCACTTTTTAGGAAAGGATATTACATTTTCAGACTTCCACGATAAGGTGAAGAGGTTTGCAAATTATCTTCAAAAACTCGGTGTGGAAAAGGGTGATCGAGTTGCTATTATGTTGCCGAACTGTCCGCAATCTGTAATTGGTTATTATGGTACATTACTTGCGGGAGGTATCGTAGTACAAACAAATCCACTATATACAGAAAGAGAATTAGAATACCAGCTTCATGACTCGGGAGCAAAAGTAATTCTTTGTCTCGATTTAGTGTTTCCAAGAGTAACGAATGTTCAATCTGCTACAAAAATTGAACATATTATCGTAACTCGGATTGCGGACTTTTTACCCTTCCCTAAAAATTTACTTTATCCATTTGTACAAAAAAGGCAGGCAAATCTTGTTGTGAATGTGTCGGAAAGCGAAACGATTCATCTATGGAAATCAGTAGAACGAGAAAGTAATGTTAATGTTGAAGTGCCTTGTGATCCTGAAAATGATCTAGCTCTTTTACAGTACACTGGAGGAACAACTGGATTTCCGAAAGGCGTTATGTTGACGCATAAAAACCTTGTTTCGAACACTTTAATGGGAGCTCATTGGCTATATAATTGTAAAGAAGGGGAAGAAGTAATTCTTGGTGTCCTTCCGTTCTTTCATGTGTATGGGATGACAGCTGTAATGAATTTAAGTATTATGCAAGGATATAAAATGGTGCTGATTCCGAAGTTTGATATGAAAATGGTTTTTGAAGCGATAAAAAAACATAAAGTCACACTATTTCCAGGGGCACCGACCATTTATATTGCTCTATTAAATAGTCCCCTCTTAAAAGAATATGATATTTCTTCTATTCAAGCTTGTATTAGTGGATCTGCCCCGCTTCCTGTAGAAGTACAGGAAGAGTTTGAGAGAGTTACAGGTGGGAAATTGGTAGAAGGTTATGGATTAACGGAGTCGTCGCCAGTTACACATGGGAATTTTTTGTGGGAAAAACGCGTGCCAGGAAGTATTGGTGTGCCGTGGCCAGATACAGAGGCAAACATTATGTCACTTGAAACTGGAGAGGCTTTACCTCCGGGTGAAATTGGTGAAATTGTTGTAAAGGGTCCTCAAATTATGAAAGGGTATTGGAATAAGCCAGAAGAAACAGCAGCTGTATTACAAGACGGATGGCTTCATACAGGGGATGTTGGTTACATGGATGAAGATGGATTTTTCTATGTGAAAGACCGTAAGAAAGATATGATTGTTGCGAGTGGATTTAATGTGTATCCTCGCGAAGTAGAAGAAGTATTATATGAGCATGAAAAAGTGCAAGAAGTAGTGACGATTGGAGTTCCCGATCCGTACCGGGGAGAGACAGTTAAAGCATTTGTTGTGTTAAAAGAAGGTGCGGAGTGTTCTGAGGAAGAATTAAACCAGTTTGCGCGTAAATATTTAGCGGCTTATAAAGTGCCGAAAGTATATGAGTTTAGAGATGAACTGCCGAAAACGACAGTCGGAAAAATTTTACGCCGTGTCCTAATAGATGAAGAGAAAAGAAAAAATGAGGATGAGCAAACGGGCTAAGGCCCTTTCTTTTTGAAAAAATAGGATTGACACTTTTCTAAATAGTCAGTATTATAAGAATATGAATGACTATTCATTCAGTCATCTTCTTGAAGGGGACAGTAAAGTGAAGAAAAATAGACCGAAATACAATCAAATTATTGATGCGGCAGTCATTGTGATTGCGGAGAATGGGTACCACCAAGCGCAAGTTTCTAAAATAGCAAAGCAAGCTGGGGTAGCTGATGGCACGATTTATTTATATTTTAAAAATAAAGAAGATATATTAATATCCTTATTCCAAGAGAAGATGGGAGATTTTGTCGAAACAATTCGTCAAAAAACAGCAGGAATTGAAAGCGCTGTATCGAAGTTATTCATGTTGGTAGAAACGCACTTCTTGCTGTTATCACAAAATGATCCTCTTGCTATCGTTACGCAATTAGAGCTAAGACAGTCCAATCAAGACTTACGCCTGAAAATAAATGAAGTATTAAAAGGCTACTTACAAGTTATGGATGAGATTTTAGAGACAGGTATAAGGCAAGGTGAATTCCAAGCGGATTTAAATGTTCGCGTGGCAAGACAAATGATCTTTGGAACAGTAGATGAAGTTGTGACCAATTGGGTAATGAGCGATCATAAGTATGATCTGGTCGCACTTTCAAAAACGGTACATGGGCTACTTATTGCAGCTTGTGGTTATCGTCAATAATGGGAGGGATCATGTTGAAATTCCTATCTGTAAGAGTTGAAGATCATATTGCGGTGGCGACGTTAAATCATGCGCCGGCAAACGCGATGTCTTCACAAGTTATGCATGACGTTACTGAATTAATTGATCAAGTGGAGAAGGATGATAACATTCGTGTTGTTGTTATTCACGGTGAAGGGCGCTTCTTCTCAGCGGGAGCAGATATTAAAGAATTTACATCTGTTACTGAAGCGAAGCAAGCGACAGAATTAGCGCAGCTTGGACAAGTTACGTTTGAGCGTGTTGAAAAATGTTCAAAACCAGTTATCGCGGCAATTCATGGAGCGGCACTTGGCGGCGGCCTTGAGTTTGCTATGTCTTGCCACATGCGCTTTGCAACTGAAAGTGCAAAACTTGGTTTACCTGAATTAACACTTGGATTAATTCCTGGATTTGCAGGTACACAGCGATTACCACGTTATGTTGGGAAAGCGAAAGCTTGTGAAATGATGTTAACAAGTACACCAATTACTGGTGCAGAAGCATTAAAATGGGGACTTGTTAACGGAGTTTTTGCTGAAGAAACATTTTTAGATGATACGCTTAAAGTTGCAAAACAGATTGCTGGAAAAAGCCCAGCGACGACTCGTGCTGTACTAGAGTTATTGCAAACGACGAAATCGTCTCATTATTATGAAGGTGTACAACGCGAAGCTCAAATCTTTGGTGAAGTATTTACGGGTGAAGATGGAAGAGAAGGTGTAGCGGCGTTTTTAGAAAAACGTAAGCCTTCATTTAGTGGCAGGTAGTTCAATTATTTTTTTAATATAAATTAACAGAAAATTAAAATTGATAGAATCTTTCTGAAAAACAAGGGGGTAAATGGAATGAACATCTACGTACTCATGAAACGAACATTTGATACAGAAGAAAAAATCGTAATTAAAAACGGTGCAATTTACGATGGCGAAGCGGAATTCATCATCAACCCTTACGACGAATATGCGATTGAAGAAGCAATTCAAGTAAGAGACGCACAAGGTGGCGAAGTTACTGTTGTAACAGTCGGTGGCGAAGATAGTGAGAAAGAACTTCGTACGGCATTAGCGATGGGCTGCGATAAAGCTGTATTAATTAATATTGAAGATGATGTGGAAAATGGTGACCAGTTCACGACAGCAAAAGTACTTGCTGAATATTTAAAAGATAAAGATGTAGATTTAATTTTAGGCGGGAACGTTGCAATTGATGGTGCATCTGGACAAGTTGGTCCACGCGTAGCAGAAGCGTTAAATATTCCGTACGTAACGACAATTACAAAACTTGAAATTGACGGTACAAACGTGAAGATTGAGCGTGATGTTGAAGGTGATACGGAAGTGATTGAAACTTCATTACCAGTTTTAGTAACAGCACAACAAGGTTTAAATGAACCTCGTTATCCATCGCTTCCAGGTATTATGAAAGCGAAGAAAAAGCCACTAGAAGAAGTAGAATTAGATGATTTAGATTTAGAAGAAGATGATGTGGAAGCAAAGACAAAAACAATTGAAATCTATTTGCCTCCTAAGAAAGATGCAGGAAAAGTGTTACAAGGCGAGCTGCAAGATCAAGTAAAAGAACTTGTATCGTTGCTCCATACAGAAGCGAAAGTAATCTAATAAAATACGAAATTATATATGCAGGAGGGAAAATCTATGGCTCGTAAAGTATTAGTAATGGGTGAGGTTCGTGATGGATCGCTACGTAACGTTTCGTTTGAAGCGGTAGCAGCAGCAAAAACAATTGCAGAAGGCGGTGAAGTAGTAGGTCTTCTAGTTGGAGACAGCGTTGCCTCTTTTGCAAATGAATTGATTCATTACGGTGCAGATCGCGTTGTGACAGTTGAAAATGATAAATTAAAATCATATACATCTGATGGTTATGCACAAGCATTTTCAGCTGTATATGCTGAAGAAAAGCCAGAAGGTATTGTATTTGGACATACAGCACTGGGTAAAGATTTATCACCAAAATTAGCAGCGAAGCTTGAAGCTGGTCTAGTTTCTGACGTAACTGCTTTAGATGTTGAAGGTGGAAATGTTATCTTTACTCGTCCAATTTACTCTGGTAAAGCGTTTGAGAAGAAGATTGTAACAGACGGTATCTTATTTGCGACAGTGCGTCCAAATAACATTGCGACGCTTGAAAAAGATGAGTCTCGCAGTGGTGACGTGTCTTCTATTACAGTAGATGTGAAAGATTTACGTACAATTATTCAAGATGTCGTCCGTAAGACGGCAGAAGGTGTTGACCTTTCTGAAGCGAAAGTTATTATCGCTGGTGGACGCGGTGTGAAGAGTGAAGAAGGATTCAAGCCATTAAAAGAGTTAGCTGACGTATTAGGTGGCGCTGTTGGAGCATCTCGTGGTGCTTGTGACGCTGAGTATTGCGATTACTCATTACAAATTGGTCAAACTGGTAAAGTTGTTACGCCAGACCTATACATTGCATGCGGTATTTCTGGTGCGATTCAGCATTTAGCTGGTATGTCTAACTCAAAAATAATCGTTGCGATTAATAAAGACCCAGAAGCAAGTATCTTCAAAGTAGCTGACTATGGTATTGTTGGCGATCTATTTGAAGTCTTACCTCTTTTAACAGAAGAGTTTAAAAAGTTAAAAGTACATTCATGATTTGAGTACCCTTGAGTTCCAAGTGAAGTACCCCTATATATAGAAAAGGTGAGAGATCCCCTGTCTCTCATCTTTTTAGTATTTAATCCGTATTTTTATATAGTATAAAGGAACACTTTTTTGTTACAATACATAACGATACATATTATTCGCCACGTATATAAGTTAATGATATACTCTTGGTAGAATATACTTGAAGGAGGAAATAAAATGGCAATTGTAAATGCAAATGACCAAAGCTTCGCAGCTGAAACTAGCGAAGGTGTTGTATTATTAGATTTCTGGGCACCTTGGTGTGGACCTTGTAAAATGATCGCTCCTGTATTAGAGGAAATTGATGCAGAATTAGGCGAAAAAGTAAAAGTAGTAAAAGTAGACGTGGATGAAAACCAAGAAACTGCTCGTCAATTCGAAGTAATGAGCATTCCAGCTCTTTTCGTATTAAAAGACGGTAAAGTAGTTGATCAAGCGTTAGGTTACAAACCGAAAGAAACGTTAGTAGAATTAGTTTCTAAACACTTCTAAAATAAAGGGCTACCATTTGGTAGCCTTTTTTATTTTCCTTTTTTACACCTTTCCGTTACAATAAAAGAACGTATGTTGGGTGTTTTGGCATAGTATGTTTTCATGTGAAAATAAAGATGCTAAGCATGTAGAAATGGAGGGTAACGAGTGCACGAACATTTAAAAGAAAAATTGGCTATTTTACCAGATCAACCTGGTTGTTATTTAATGAAAGATAAGCAAGGAACGGTTATATATGTCGGAAAGGCAAAAGTGCTTAAAAATCGTGTGCGCTCGTACTTTACTGGTTCGCATGATGGAAAAACACTGCGGCTTGTAGGAGAAATTGTAGATTTTGAATATATTGTAACCTCCTCAAATCTAGAGGCTCTCATTTTAGAGTTAAACTTAATAAAAAAACATGATCCAAAATATAATATTCAATTAAAAGATGATAAAACATATCCTTTTATTAAAATTACAGCTGAGAAACAGCCGCGATTACTTATTACGCGAAATGTAAAAAAGGATAAGGGAAAGTATTTTGGTCCTTATCCGAATGCACAATCAGCTCATGAAACGAAAAAGCTGCTAGATCGTATGTACCCGCTTCGTAAGTGCTCAAATATGCCAGATAAAGTTTGTTTATATTATCATATGGGTCAATGTTTAGCGCCTTGTGTGAAAGAAGTGACGGAAGAACAAAACAAAGAAATTGTAGATGAAATTATTAATTTTCTAAATGGTGGGCATAAAGAAGTTCGTTCAGAATTAGAAACAAAGATGTATGAAGCTTCAGAGAAACTAGAATTTGAACGTGCAAAAGAGTTGCGGGATCAAATTGCTCATATCGATGCGATTATGGAAAAACAAAAGATGATTATGAGTGACTTAGTGGATCGTGATGTGTTTGGGTATGCAGTTGATAAAGGATGGATGTGTGTTCAAGTTTTCTTCGTTCGAAAAGGAAAGCTAATTGAACGTGATGTTTCTATGTTTCCAATCTACGATGAACCAGAAGAGGGATTTTTAACGTTTATCGGTCAATTTTATGAGAACAGCAGTCATTTTAAGCCGAAGGAAATTGTCGTTCCAGGAAGTATAGACTCAGAGTTAGTAGAGCGCTTTTTAGAAGTTGAAGCGACACAGCCGAAACGTGGTAAGAAAAAAGATCTTGTAGAATTAGCAAATAAAAATGCGAAGATTGCTCTTGAAGAGAAATTCTACTTAATTGAACGTGATGAAGAGCGAACGATTAAGGCGGTAGATCATTTAGGGAAGCAGCTCGGGATTGAAACACCTTATCGTATTGAGGCGTTTGATAACTCAAATATTCAAGGGACAAATCCTGTTTCTGCAATGATTGCTTTTATCGATGGGAAACCAGCTAAAAAAGAATATAGGAAATATAAAATTAAAACGGTTCAAGGACCAGATGATTATGAGTCTATGAGAGAAGTTGTGAGACGCCGTTATACAAGGGCGCTGAAAGAGAGTTTGCCTTTACCAGATTTAATCATTATTGATGGTGGAAAAGGGCATCTGGCAGCTGTAAGTGATGTTCTAGAAAACGAACTCGGTTTATATATTCCGATGGCAGGGCTTGTAAAAGATGACAAACATAAAACTTCCCATTTAATTATTGGAGATCCACCTGAACCTGTGATGCTTGAGCGAAATAGCCAAGAATTTTATTTATTGCAGCGCATTCAAGATGAAGTGCATCGATTTGCGATTACATTCCATCGTCAATTACACGGGAAATCTGTCATTCAATCAGCACTGGATGATATTCCTGGAATTGGAGATAAACGAAAAAAGATATTGTTGAAACATTTTGGGTCGCTAAAAAAGATGAAAGAAGCTTCTGTAACGGAATTTGTCGAAGCGGGTATGCCGAAAAATGTCGCAGAGACGATTTATACTTATTTAGCGGATAAGAAGACGTTGTAGTTTACAACGTCTTCTATTTTTTGGTATAATTTCTGAAGATTTAAAATAAACCTAACTGAATGAAAATACAAAAAAGTCAACTAAACTTATATGTCTAGTTGACTGTAGGTAATGCTACACTTCAATGAGATCTTTTATATCCCATTTCACAAGAAATGTAATAGAGTCTGAACGTTTTTTCTTTTCTTCATAGGACTCTGCAACTACGTTTCGTTGCTTTTGAATTTGTTCAGCGATGAATCCAGCTTCTAATTGATAAGAAGAATGTCTGTTTTGTTTTTGACGTTCAGCGATGAGTGTGCCTTTAAGTTGGAACTGCATTTCACGACGCTTATGTTCAATAATGCTTAAAGTGCCCCAGCCAGCTTTTTCAAAGAACTGAATGACTTCTTCAATTGTTTCTAGTGGATATTTTCTTGCAAGGTTTCTACCAGACCAGTATAAAATACCATCTAAATCGTTACCGATTAAATCAGGTAGTAATTCTTCACGTAGCAATTCATAAGCGAAGGCGTTCAATGAAACATCTTCTAAAGATGTTGTATCGATTGTATTTTTACTCACAATATTCCCCTCTTTCTATAGGGATTATTATATAACATTTCTCATTTATAAAAACAGATTTTTCTTTGGGAAAATCTGAATATATAAGAAGGGAAAAAGAATTGGCAAATTATATGCAAATTATGTATACGTTTTCTTGACGCTTCGACAAAAATAGGGGTAAAATGAACTTGTTATCAAATTATGCTGAAATATTTCGAATAATTTTTTCAGTTTTTCTTATGCCAATAGTGAAAAAACATTATTGTTGTAAATTAATCTGAAAACAGCAGTCAAACATTCAAGGGGGTAATGGGGACATGAAAGGCCGCGAGTATACGTTTCGTAAGTGGCACTCATTAATGGGGGTCATCCCGGTTGGTGTCTTTTTGACGCAACATCTAATTGTAAACAACTTTGCAACAAGAGGAGCAGAGGCTTTTAACAAAGCTGCAGGCTTTATGGAGCTCCTTCCATTCCGGTATGCGCTAGAGATTTTCATCATCTTTTTACCGATACTGTACCATGCTATATATGGCTTATATATTGCATTTACAGCTAAGAACAATGCGGTTTCTTACGGTTATTTCCGTAACTGGATGTTCGTCTTCCAAAGAATTTCAGGTATCGTTACACTGATTTTCATTTCTTGGCACGTCTGGGAAACTCGTATTCAAGCAATGCTAGGTAAAGAGGTAAACTATGATATGATGGCAGATATTTTAAACAATCCAGCTATGTTTGCATTCTACTTAGTTGGTGTTGTTTCAACAATTTTCCACTTTGCAAATGGACTATGGACATTCTGCATAAGCTGGGGAATTACAGTATCTCCACGTTCACAAAGAATCTCTACTTATGTAACATTAGCTATTTTCTTAGGTCTATCTTATGTAGGTGTGAGTGCATTATTAGCGTTCATCGATCCACAGCTAGCAAACCAGTAAGGAGTGGGAGAGCATGAAAGGGAAACTTATAGTAGTCGGCGGTGGCTTGGCCGGCTTAATGGCAACGATTAAAGCGGCGGAAGCAGGAGTAAATGTTGAACTATTTTCTTTAGTACCAGTAAAACGTTCACATTCTGTATGTGCCCAAGGTGGAATTAACGGTGCCGTAAATACGAAAGGTGAAGGGGATTCTCCATGGATCCACTTTGACGATACAATTTATGGTGGGGACTTCTTAGCGAACCAACCGCCAGTTAAAGCAATGTGTGAAGCAGCACCTGGTATCATTCATTTAATGGACCGTATGGGTGTTATGTTCAACCGTACGGAAGAAGGACTTCTTGATTTCCGTCGTTTTGGTGGAACACAACATCACCGTACAGCATTTGCTGGTGCAACAACTGGACAGCAATTACTATACGCATTAGATGAGCAAGTACGTCGTCACGAAGTAGCAGGACTTGTAACGAAATATGAAGGTTGGGATTTCTTACGAGCTGTTGTTGATGACGAAGGTGTGTGCCGAGGAATCGTTGCACAAGACTTACAAACAATGGAGATTAAAAGTTTCCAAGCTGATGCCGTGATTATGGCAACAGGGGGCCCTGGTATCATCTTTGGGAAATCAACTAACTCTATTATTAATACAGGTACAGCAGCTTCTGCTGTATATCAACAAGGCGCATATTATGCAAACGGCGAGTTCATTCAAATTCATCCAACGGCAATTCCTGGAGACGATAAATTACGTCTTATGAGTGAATCGGCACGTGGTGAAGGTGGCCGTGTTTGGACATATAAAGATGGTAAACCATGGTACTTCCTAGAAGAAAAATATCCGGCTTACGGAAACCTTGTACCTCGTGATATTGCAACGCGTGAAATCTTTGACGTTTGCGTAGAGCAAAAACTAGGTATTAACGGTGAAAACATGGTGTACTTAGATCTTTCTCATAAAGATCCGAAAGAACTAGATATTAAACTTGGTGGAATTATTGAAATCTATGAGAAGTTTACAGGTGATGATCCTCGTAAACTACCAATGAAAATCTTCCCAGCAGTTCACTATTCAATGGGCGGACTATGGGTTGATTATAAGCAGATGACAAGTATTCCAGGTTTATTTGCAGCAGGTGAGTGTGATTATTCTATGCACGGTGGTAACCGTCTAGGTGCGAACTCACTATTATCAGCAATTTACGGTGGTATGGTAGCAGGACCGAACGCGATTGAGTATATGAAAGGTCTGTCTAAATCGTCTGATGCTGTTTCATCTACTGTATATGAGCAAAATGAATTAATCGAAACAGAGAAATTTAACAATATTTTAACGCTTGATGGTAACGAAAATGCATATGTTCTTCATAAAGAGCTTGGAGAATGGATGACAGATAACGTTACAGTAGTTCGTGAAAATAAAAAGCTACTAGAAACTGATGCGAAAATTGAAGAGTTAATGGCGCGTTACAAACGCATTAACATTAACGATACAGCGAGATGGAGTAACCAAGGTGCTTCATTTACACGCCAACTTGCAAATATGTTTGAGTTAGCACGTGTTATTACAATTGGCGCATATAACCGTAATGAGAGCCGCGGGGCGCATTACAAACCTGAATTCCCAAATCGTGATGATGCAAACTTCTTAAAAACTACGATGGCGAAATTTGAAGGAGAAGGAAATGCACCAGCATTCCATTACGAAGAAGTGGATGTTTCATTAATTAAACCACGTAAACGTGACTATTCCTCAAAACATGATGTAGCTGCTAAGGGTGAAGAGAAGGGGGATAAGCAACATGTCTGAGAAAACAATCCGCCTCATCATTACGAGACAAGATGGACCAGACGCTCAAGCGTTTGACCAAGAGTTTGAAATTCCATATCGTCCAAATATGAACATTATTTCGGCACTGATGGAAATTCGTCGTAATCCTGTTGATTCAAAAGGAAACCAAACGACTCCGATTGCATGGGATATGAACTGTTTAGAGGAGGTATGTGGCGCATGTTCGATGGTGATTAACGGAAAACCACGTCAATCATGTACAGCTCTTATTGATCAGTTAGAACAACCAATTCGCTTAAAGCCGATGAAGACATTCCCAGTTGTACGTGACTTACAAGTTGACCGTAGTCGCATGTTTAACGCTCTAAAACGCGTTAAAGCTTGGATTCCAATTGATGGTACGTATGACTTAGGACCAGGACCAAGAATGCCTGAGAAGAAACGTCAATGGGCTTATGAGCTTTCAAAATGTATGACATGTGGTGTTTGCTTAGAATCATGTCCAAACGTAAATAGTAAATCTGACTTTATTGGACCAGCACCGTTATCACAAGCTCGTTTATTCAACTCACATCCGACGGGTGAAATGCATAAAGCAGATCGCTTACGTGCAATTATGGGAGATGGAGGACTTGCAAACTGTGGTAACTCTCAAAACTGTGTGCAATCATGTCCAAAGGGTATTCCATTAACAACTTCAATTGCGGCATTAAACCGTGATACAACAATTCAATCGTTTAAAGATTTCTTTGGTAGCGACAATAACTATTAATAAATATTGCCTCTTCATGTTGAAGAGGCAATATTTATAACTTTATTTTTCTGTTTATTCTGTTTATTTTGAGGGCGAAAAGGAGAGGAAACAATGAAGAGGATTTCTTATATTGAAGACTTTGAGCGATGGGAAAGTGGTTTTTCATTTTACAATCCTGTAAAAGTTCGTTTTGGTGAAGTAGATATGTTTGGGCATGTAAATAATGTCGTTGCCTTTACCTATTTTGAAGAAGCACGTATCGCATTGTTTAAAGAACTTGGATTTATGCAAGAATGGACGCATGAATCTTCAGAAACGATGATCGTTGTTGCAGATTTACAATGTAATTTTATTAAGCAAATATATTTTGATGAACAGTTGAAGGTGTATGTAAAAGCGGGATCGGTTGGGAATTCTTCTTTAGATTTGCATTACATGGTGAAGAATGCAGAAGGAGAAGCTTGTTTAGTCGGCCGTGGAATGATGGTTCAAGCATCGAAAAAAACGGGAAAAGGCGAACCGTGGCCTGAAGAATGGAAGAAAAAATTACTACAATGATAGAGTGAAAGAAAAATAAGAGAGCAATTTGCTCTCTTATTTTTTGTCTTTCATTGCTTCTTCTAATGTTAAATGATGTTTATATATGTATGTAGCGTATGGATTACCAACGTAGCGCAAATGCCACGGTTCATATGAATATTCTGTTGTTTCTGTTTTATCTTCTAAATAACGAATTACAAAGCCAAATTCATGGGCATGTTTTGCAACCCATTTTCCTTCGGCTGTCTCTCCAAAAATAGGCTCTAATTGGAATTTAGCAGATTTTGAACTAATATCCATTGCTAAACCAGTTTGATGTTCACTCGTACCAGGAATGGCACTTACTGAATCAGCTTCAGCTTTTCCTTGACGTCTAACGTATGTATCATGTAATGATTTTTGGCGTTTGTATGAACGATAACCAGATACAGCTGTAAGTTCAAGTCCTTCTTTCTTTGCCGCTTCAAACATATTTTCAAGCGCATCTGCAGCATCTTTACGCAGCAATGTTTTTTCTTTATCTTTTGGACTAGTAAATGGTACGTTTGGTCTTGTTAAGTCTTCAGGTGTGTATCCGTCTGGTAGTTTTCGATGTTTATTAACTAAGACAAGATTAGACTCTGGATTTGTTACAACGGAAAAATCATTTTCTAGCTTCTTTGCAGTATGATCAGCTTTTGGAAAAGCAGGAATCTCTTCTTTTTGGTGATTACTATGCTGTTGACTTTCGACAGCTTTCGCCTCATTTTGTAGTGGTGATTTAGAACTAAAGTAAGCGAAAGAAGTGATACCGATTACAATAGTAGTGGCAGAAATAATGATTATCTTTTTCATGATACCTTGTAATCACAGTCCTTTCTTAATAAAATATGTATCGTTTTTTATTATAAGTCTAGTTTACTGAAAAAGAAATATAAGAGTCGTAACGTAATAGAAATGCAAAGAAAATGTCAGAAAATGTGTGAAATTGTAGTATTTTTTCATTTAATTCATTTCTTATCTTTCATGAAATGAATTTTTTATGTAATATATATACATAAGAAGATGTAGCGATTATCGAGAATAAAGAACTTCTTGTATAGACTAGGAGTGAATGGGAATGGATTTTGCAACAATTATTGGACTTATTTTAGGATTTGTAGCGGTAGTAGTAGGGATGGTCGTCAAGGGCGCTGACATAAATGCCTTATTGAATCCTGCCGCAGCATTAATTATTTTTATCGGTACATTTGCTGCAGTATGTATAGCATTTCCGATGAATCAACTAAAAAGGGTTCCAAAATTATTTAAAGTTCTTTTTGGTTCAAATAAAAAGGATTTAAGTTATGAACAGTTGCTAGAATTATTTGTTCATTGGACATCAGAAAGTAGAAAATACGGTATTTTGTCTTTAGAGCAACAATTAGACAAAATTCAAGATGAATTTCTTTTGCGTGGTATGAAATTTGTGATTGATGGCGTATCCGCAGAAGATCTAGAACAGATTTTAGAAGCTGAATTAGAAGCAATTGAAGAAAGGCATGCAAAAGGAGCGGCAATTTTTTCTCAAGCTGGTACATATGCACCGACATTAGGGGTTTTAGGTGCTGTTATTGGTCTTGTAGCTGCACTTGGCAATTTAACTGATATTGAAAAGTTAGGTCACGCTATTTCGGGTGCTTTTATTGCAACGATTTTTGGTATTTTTTCAGGCTATGTATTATGGCATCCATTTGCAAATAAACTAAAGCAAAAATCTGCAGCTGAATTAGAGAAAAAACGTTTAATTATTGATTGTTTATTAATGTTACAAGAGGGTACATATCCGTTTATTATGAAGAACCGCATTTTAGGTGCACTTTCTGCAACTGAACGTAAAAAGCTAGAAAAAGGAGCAGAAAAAAATGCGGAGTAAAAAAAATAGAAGAGGTAAAAAGAAAAAACACGAAGAACATATCGATGAAACTTGGTTAATCCCTTATTCTGATATGTTAACGTTGTTATTTGCATTGTTCATCGTTTTATTTGCGATGAGTAGTATAGATGCTGCGAAGTTCAAACAGATGGCAGTAGCATTTCGAAGCGAATTAGCAGGTGGAACAGGAAATAAAGAGTTTTTAAGTGATCAGAAGCCAAATGATGAAAAGGAATTATCAGCAAGTAGCCTTGAGGCAGAACAAGCAAAAAAACAAGAAGAAGCTAGAGAAAAAGAAAGAAAAGAAATGGATGAATTGAAAGCATTACAAAAAAAGATTGATCAATATATTAATGAGAAACAATTATCCTCTTCTTTTCAAACTAAATTAACTGAAAAGGGATTAATGGTGACAATATTAGAGAATGTGCTGTTTGATTCGGGGAAAGCAGATGTGAAGTTAGAATCACTAGGGATTGCAAAAGAGATGTCTAGCTTACTTGTTTCAGCGTCACCTCGTGAGATTACAGTATCTGGTCATACGGATAATGTCCCTATTGCCAATGCGCAGTTTGCATCGAACTGGGAATTAAGTACGCAGCGTGCAGTTAATTTTATGCAAGTATTACTCCAAAATAAAGAATTACAACCAGAAAAATTTAGTGCGATTGGTTACGGAGAATACCGTTCAATTGCTCCAAACGATACACAAGAAGGAAAGGCAAAGAATAGGCGTGTGGAAGTGTTTATCTTGCCTTTAACAGAGAAGGGAAAATAAAGAGGATGGCGAATGCCATCCTCTTTATTTTGCATCAAATGATTTTAAGTTGTCGAGACGGATTTTATCTTTTTCTGCATCTGATTTTTTGAAATCATAATCATATAAAGCGCCTTCCCAATCGCCATACATTGGATTCGGGAAAATAATAAATTTCTCACCAAATTGTGCTTTCGAATCTGATACTGCTTGATTGCGGTCTTTTACAGACTTTCCATCAAAACCAGTGAAATCAGATAAGTTATCACCGAAGAATAAGACGATATCATGTGTTTGCGAAACGAGTTCACGGCGTTTTTCTTTTCCTTTTTCTTTCGGATCTTGTAGTAATATATGTTCTTTCGTTGCTTGAGGAGCACCTACACGCTCAAGATTTTTAATTGTTGCATCTAGTTGGTTCGTTTTACGATTTGAGATGTAATAAATATCTACACCTTTAGATTCTGTATATTTTAAGAAATCAATTGCGCCTGGAAGGGCTTCAGCTTCAGCCTTATTAATCCAGTCATCCCATTTATACGGATAGCCTTTTCCTGTTTTTACGCTCATTGCTTGATGAGGACTGTTGTCTAAAACCGTTTCATCTAAATCAAGTACGATAGCAGGTTTTTTCTCTGTCCCTTTTGCAAGAGCTGCATCAAGCTTCAATTGACCGATATTGTATCCTTGGTAGTAAAGTGCTTTCGTTTCACCAGCTGTTTGATACCATAAATCAGCCATTAATTGCTGTTCTGTTAATTTTACTTTTTCTTCTTTTGCCAATGTTTTCTCTGGTGTTCCTGAACATGCTACAAGCGATGTAGATAGAACCGCTACAGATAATAAAGTGGTAATACCCCTCTTCATCTTCATATGTATCCTCCTTGATGTTAGAAAATCATCTTATATTATATATTAAAATATAAAAATTTTTTTATGAACATTTGCATATTGTCTTTTGTATATATAGTAGTATGTCCTATATTAGAAAGATGAGAAAAATAATGGAAATCATTTTGACAACTTTTATTGTCGAAATGACAATTATAATTGACGAATGACATGATATTATTTACAATTTTAACTAAATAGAACAAATGATGGATTAAGGAGATGTTACATACTAAGAGGATGAAGTGTAGTGCTATATTTTATCCTGAATAAACATAGTCTTTGAAAGAGAGTATGAATGATATTAAAGGGGAGGCTTTATACTTTGAGTTTACAAATTCAGAACTTAACGAAACTATTTGGGGAATCAAAAGCAGTGAACGGTTTGCAAATTTCGTTACCAAAAGGTGAAGTGCTAGGATTACTTGGACGAAATGGTGCAGGAAAAACAACGACAATCAAAATGCTTCTCGGATTATTAACGCCTAATGAAGGATCTATTACATGGGATGGAAAATCATTTGGGACTAGTGGGGTAACGATTGGGTATTTACCAGAAGAAAGAGGTTTATATACAAAAAGTAGAGTAATAGACCAGTTGCGATATTTTGGTAGATTAGAAGGAATGTCGAAAAAAGAAGTAGATCTTGCTATTGATCACTGGTTAGAGCGATTAGCAATACCGGAATATAAATTTAAAACGGCAGGAGAGCTTTCAAAAGGAAATCAGCAAAAAATCCAATTAATTGCTGCTCTTCTTCATAATCCTGAACTTCTCATTTTAGATGAACCATTTAGTGGACTGGATCCAGTTAATGCTGGAATGTTAGCTAGCATTATTGAAGAACAAGTACAGAGCGGAAAGACAATTATTTTATCTAGTCATCGTATGGAACAAGTAGAGGCTTTTTGCCAACATGTATGTATTTTGAAAAAAGGCGAAGCAGTCGTAAAAGGCCAGTTAAGTGATATTAAAAAAGAGTACGGTTTCCGTAATTTAACGATTGAAGATACAGAAGAGAATGCGAAGGGATTAGAAGCTATTCATGTATCGTATGAAAAACAACAAGGCCTTCTTTATGTGCAAGTACAAGATGATGCAGAAGCTCTAAAGATTTTACAACAGTTGCAAGAACAAGGTGTTACCTTACGACAATTTAAAATGTTAGAGCCGACGTTAAACGAAATCTTTGTAGAGAGGGCGAAATAACGATGCGTAAATTTTCTCACGTATTTTCATTTTATTTCAGGGAAGCATTTTTATCTAAAAAATCATTAATTACGAGTGCGATTTTATTTTTAGTTGTGTTTGGACTTTTCGCATTTAATCATTTCACTGCTGATAACGATAAAGGAAAAGATAAATTTGCGGTAGTAACGGAAAGCGATACTTATAAAGTGCAAGAAAGTGATGTAACAAAGTTACTTCCGTCTGCTAAGGTAACTGTAGAAAATAAGGATAAATTTAATGAGCTACGTAAGCAAGTGGAAGATGGGGATTTAGACGGTTTATTCCATATTACAGAAAAGAATGGTATTCCGGAAGTGACGTATATGTATAGTGGTTTTCCGAGTCAATCAACTGCTACACTTATGGCAAGTTATTTAAAGGAACAGTATACAGCGGTAATGATTGAAAAAAATAATGTATCTGCCGAAGTAGCAAAACAGTTACAGATCGAAATTCCGTTAAAACAAGAAGCAGTAAAGGATCATGCATCTTCCTTTGGAATTGGTTATGTTTTTTCGTTTGCTTTATATATGTTTATTATTGTGTTTGGAACTGCAATTGGGACGACGATAGCCTCTGAAAAGTCATCTCGTGTTATGGAGTTAATGCTTCCGAAAGTAAAACCATTAACAATGCTACATGCCAAAATTTTAGCAATTGTTTCTAGCGCTTTACTATTACTAGTTATTGCTTCCTTCGGTTTTCTTGTACCATATCTATTAGGTTGGGTAGATTTAGAAAACGCATCTTTAATAGGACTTACACTAGACTTTTCTAAATTGGATGCGGTAGTAATTAGTATGTTCGTTGTATATTTTGTTACGGGCTACTTACTATATGCAATGTTATATGCAGCGGTTGGGGCTGTTGTATCAAAAATTGAGGATGTGCAATCTCTTTCGTTCCCAATTACTATGTTAGGTATAGCAGCATTTTTCATTAGTATTAAATCATTATTTGATCCTAATAGTACATTAGCTGTAGTTAGTTCATATATTCCATTCTTTACACCTATGGTTACATTTTCAAGACTTGTAGCTGGTGAAGCAGGTGCTGTAGAAATTGGTGTGACGTTAGTAATTTTATTGGTGACTATCGTTATCATCAATATGCTTGCAAGTCGCATTTACGTAAATGGCGTAATGAATTACTCAGATAAAGTGAAATTTAAAGATTTAGCGAAGTTTATAAAGCGTCAATAATGAGAGAAAAGTATGATTTCCTATTGGAATCATGCTTTTTCTTTATGTATAAATTAAAAATAGTATATAATAATAAGAGTCGTCTTTTAATAGAATGAATACAAAGGAGGGTGTGCAGATGGGGATTAGTAGTCGTTTTACAGTAGGTGTTCATATGTTAACGTTACTTGCGATAGATCGAAACTCTCGCTGTACCTCTGAATGGATTGCTGGTAGTGTGAATACAAATCCAGTTGTGATTCGTCGCATTACAGGAATGTTGAAGAGAGCAGGACTTGTTGATGTACAAGCTGGTAAAGGTGGTACGACACTTGCTCGTGATTTAGAAGAAATTACATTACTTGATGTATATAAAGCAGTGGAAGTTGTAGAAGAAGGACAACTATTTTCCTTCCATGAAAATCCCAACATTGAATGTCCAGTAGGAGCTAATATTCAATCAGTATTAGAAATTATTTTAATGCAAGCGCAAGAAGCGATGGAAAACGTACTTGCAAATGTAACGGTAGATCAATTAGTTACAAACTTAAAGTCTAAAATGAAAGAGTAAAAAAGCGAGCAACCTCATAATGAGGGCTCGCCTTTTTTTATTCAGAAATATTGAAAATTCTATTTTTCAGTATTTAAAATGAATTTACCAACAATAGCTGCTACGATACCACCAAGAATTGGTGCTACGATGAATACCCATAGTTGAGAAAGTGCTTCTCCGCCAGCGAATAGAGCTGGTGCGATACTACGAGCTGGGTTAACAGAAGTTCCAGTTAACGGAATTCCTAATAAGTGAACTAAAACTAATGTGAAACCAATTACTAATCCTGCTAGAGAAGAACTTCCTTTTTTACCTGTTACAGCAACGATAACTAAAATGAATACGAAAGTTAAAATAAATTCAACTAGAAATGCTCCAGATAAACCAAGAGTTCCAAAACCATTTTGTCCTAAATTATCTAAAGGTGTTTTAGCAGAGCGTAAAATCGTTACTAACGTTGCAGTTCCTAATAAACCACCTAAAATTTGAGCTAATACATAATAACAAAGTTCCATAGCGTTCATTCTTTTGTTGATGAACATAGCTACTGATACTGCTGGGTTAATGTGACATCCAGAAATTGTTCCGATGCTATATGCCATAGCCACAATAGATAGACCGAAAGCCATAGCGATTCCTAATGTTCCAATTCCTTCAATTCCGCCGCCAATGACAGCTACTCCAGTTCCGAATAATACAAGTACAAATGTACCAATAAATTCAGCGATTGCTTTTTTTAACATAATTTACCTCCTAATATTGCGCATGAAACGTATTATAACATAGGTTTTAGTATAAACAGCTAATGAAATACTATTCTGATAAGGCAAAATAGGGGGACAATAAAAAAAGAGTATAGTTCTTTGTTAGAGAACTATACTCTTTTTTATGCAGTTTTTTTCTGCTTAACGACTGGAGCAGAACGGTTTAAAACGCTATTTGCAACCATTCCTAACATAATAATAATCATTCCTAGTAGGGAAAGACCACCAGGAAATGAACCATTCAAGAAAACAATTTCGCCAAGCACGGTAAAGACCATCGTTCCAGCTTGCGTTGCTTCAACAGCTCCAAGTAGAGAGAGGTTATCTTTGGCTAAGTCAGTAGCAAAGAAAAATGTCATCGTCGCAATCACGCCAGAACATAATGCTAACAAAAATCCTTGCAACATTTGGCTGGATGTTGGAATACCAGTAGTAGAAAATCCGTATATACCAAGTAAAATTGTTATAGGTAGACTTCCTATTGCCATTCCTAATACACGTTGGAACGTATCAAGACGTCCGCCAACAAGTTCCATCATTTTTCGGTTGCCGAATGGATATAAGAAGGCTGCTACTACGACAGGTAAAAAACCTGAAATGAACTGAGTCATTGTAATATGACCTGCTGCAGTCGCTTGCATACAAATTACACCAAGTAAAATAAATAATGCGACATATAAACTACGAAGTGGAATTTTTCCGCGTACACGTTTTGTGCCTGATTTCGTTTCTATTTTAACGAAGAATAATGGTGATAAAAGTAAACCTGCTAATATAGTAACTTGCCAAGTTCCGGCAACGAGCCAAGCTGGAGAAAAGACAGCTGCGAAACTTAATAAAGAATAGAAACCAATACCAGCAACGGAACCCCATCCGATCCACGCTAATGGATGTTTCTTTAATTCTTCCCATAAACCCCTTAAGTTTTTGCGAAATAAAACGATAAGGAATAAAATAGGGAGAGCAAATAAAAAACGGAAGGAAGCTGTCCAGGCCCAGCTCGTTCCAGATACATTCATCGCTCGATTAATAATAAAGGTTGCGGAAAAAAAGGCTGATGATAAAAGGCCTAATAAAATTGCGCGCATGAAGTATAGCACTCCTTTCGGAATTTGATGATTATGTATAGTATAATATACTTAAAAATAATAAAAGTAAACTATTTTATACTTTAAGGTGGTTTTATAGATGAAAGAACATGAAGATATGCAAACGAAAGAAGTCATTCAGCAAGTAGGTCAGCTGTTAAGACAAATTCGAAATGAACAAAAATTAAGTTTAGAAGAATTAGCCCAAAAAACAGGGGTTAGTAAATTAACATTAGGAAAGATTGAAAGAGGCGACACGAATCCGACGTTAGCTGTCATTTGGAAAATAACGAAAGGGTTATCGATTCCTTTATCGAGATTGATGGTTGTTGGAGAACCTGTAGCTGTGGCGCGCTGCGGAGAAGGATTTGCAGTAGATGTAGGACAAGCATGGCATTTAGAAACGATGTTCCGCTATACGAAAGAAACGGGGATGGAAATGCACCGTGCTTGTTTAAGATCGAATAGTATATATGAACCAGAAGCTCATCATGAAGGTGCTATTGAGCTTGTAACAGTAATGAAAGGGAAAGTATCGATTCAAGTAGAAAGCGATGTATACGAATTAAATGAGTTTGACTCTATTCAATTTGAAGCGAATAAAAAACATAGTTATAGAAATGAAGAAGATGAAGTAGCAGTATTACATTTAACGATGAAATATTCTTCATAAAAAAATCACCTATAGAATTCTATAGGTGATTTTTTATATTTCGATTAAGTATATGCAGGATGCCACTAGTACGAACGTGGCATAAGTAATAAACAAATAAAATAAACTAAAAACCCCGTCCCAAAACATAAAATAGCAATGACCCAAAGTATGCGAATGAGAGTAGAGCTAATATCAAAATATTCCCCTAAACCACCACATATACCAAATAGCATTTTATCAGTTTCGGATTTACATAACCTTTTTGACATCTTCCAATCCACTCCTTTTTATCCCGCTTTAACGGGTAGTAAGAACTCCACCTAAAAATTCAGCGAAAGCAAAGAAGTTAGGTGGGGATTAACTGCCCGTAAAAGCCCGATTGGTTTAACTAATGATCAGTGGGGGGGTGAACAACCCCCCACTGATCAAAGTTTCACTTTATAGCAAGCTATATACTTCTATTCTATATGGAAATTTATGAGAAGACTATGCGGTTGTATTACATTTTTTTTAGGGAACAGTCGTATTAATTGTCTTAATTTTCAGTTGATATTAAAATTATAGTAAGAGGTAACTTTTAATAAAGGGTGGGGGAAATAGAGATGACAGTATATTGGCTGACTAATGTAATGCTTGAATCGGGGTATACATATGAAGAGGGGAGAATTTCCCAAACAGAAACAGAGTTATGTAGTTTACTCATTGAAGATGGACGAATTAAAAAAATGATAGCAGGGGCTGTTCAAGAGGAAGGAGTATTAATTCTTGATGCTAATCGTTTATTGATTTTGCCAGCTTTCGAAGAGATGCATATTCATATTGATAAGACATATTATAGTGGCCCTTGGAAAGCTTGTATGCCAGCAGAGAATATTTTTACGCGTTTTAATGAAGAAGAAAAAATTCTGCCGAAGCAATTAGCAACTGCTCAAGATAGGGCGGAAAATATGTTAGCGTTATTGCTTCGAAATGGTGCAACGAATATAAGAACGCATTGTAATGTTGATCCGATTATTGGACTTGGTAATTTGGAGGCGACGTTAGCGGCGTTGGAAACATATAAAAATCAGGTTTCTGGTAGAATTGTTGCTTTTCCGCAACATGGATTATTGCGCAGTAATTCTGTACAACTTGTGAAAGATGCGATGCGTATGGGTGCGCATCTAGTCGGTGGAGTGGATCCAGCTACAGTGGATAATGATATTGAAAAATCATTACATACCATTATGGATATCGCAGTAGAATTTAATGCGGATGTTGATATTCATCTGCATGATGCGAATAATCTTGGGACGTTTACGATGAAGCGATTGGCAAGTTTAACAGAAGAAGCGGGATGGCAAGGTCGCGTAACAATTAGTCATGCACTTGGACTTGGTGGTGTTACGGATAAAGAAGTTGAAGAAGTGGCGGAAAGACTAGCTGCTTTAAATATTGATATTACTTCAACGGTGCCAATTGGGAAACAAGTAATCCCAATTCCGTTATTAGATAAAAAAGGTGTGAAAGTTTCATTAGGAAATGATAGTATTACTGATCATTGGTCACCGTTTGGCACAGGTGATATGCTGCAAAAGGCAAATCGATTAGCGGAACGTTTTGGGTGGAGTGACGAAAGGTCTTTAG
Source organism: Bacillus cereus group sp. N6 (assembly GCF_016483705.1). Lineage (NCBI taxonomy): Bacteria > Bacillati > Bacillota > Bacilli > Caryophanales > Bacillaceae > Bacillus > Bacillus cereus group sp. N6. Next base: position 44,677 of record NZ_JAEHBI010000008.1, on the reverse strand, counting down.
GAAAAGCCCTTCACTTTATTACGGGAGGAAAAGAAACGTTAAACAATGAAGGGAAGCGAGCATGGCCGAATGTAGGAGATGAAGCGAGTTTTGTTTTGACGAATGCAACATGTACTGCTGAAGCGGTAGCGCGTCAAACAGAGAAACGTTTAGTCGTGCATAAAGGGAATATTGTTGTTGGAAGTTTAAATGAGGTGGAATTAAATAATCTTGTGTAAAAGAATCGTGTAAATGTTTTGAGGAGGGTTCTAATTGTGAGTGTAGAACCCTTCTTTGTTATGCTTGCAATATATTTCTTATAGGGAAGCTAGAAAGGATGAAAAATTTGGACAATCAACATAACCAAAATCATATTATGGGAACTTTGCAATGGTTTATATTTTTATTAGCGAATTCAATCGCACTACCAATTGTCGTTGGCGGATTATTTCATCTTACAACGGAAGAAATATTTTATTTAATGCAGCGTACGTTTTTTGTAGTTGGTATATCTTCTTTTTTACAAGGGTGGCTTGGACATAGACTACCAATTGCGGATGGACCAGCTGGATCGTGGGTTGGAGTATTTACCGTACTTGCTTATGCAACGGCCGGGCAAGATCAATTACATAGTACGTTGCAAATTTTAGAATTAGGAATGATAATTTCCGGTGTTATTTTAATAGGATTAGGAGTCACTGGTTTTATCGGACGTATTTTATTTTTATTCACGCCGCTTGTGACAGGGACGTTTTTACTTTTACTATGTTTACAATTAAGCGGTGTATTTCTAAAAGGAATGCTAGGAATTACTGCTACTGTTTCTCAAATCGATGGATTTACAGCGATAATTGCGTTTAGCATATTTCTTTTCGTTATTATACTATCTAACTTCGGAAAAGGTTTTGTCAAAAGTTATGCGGTTTTAATAGGATTAATTAGTGGGTGGATTCTTTTTCTCATTGCAGGAAAAATGACGATTCCATCTCAAGTAACTCATTTTGTGCAACTTCCACATATATTTGCTTGGGGACTTCCAAAGTGGAATACAGGTATGGCTGTATCCAGTTTCGTTATGGTATGTATTTTAGTTTCAAATACAGTGGCAGCTATTATAGCAATTAATCAAGCTACCATTCAAAAGGGGACTATTGAACAAAAACAGTTGAAGGGTGGTACGTGGGTTGGAGGGATTTCGCATATCATTTCTTCTGTATTTTCAACTGTAGGTGTCGTGCCGTTACCAGCAACGGCAGGATTTATACGTTTAACGAAACAAAAATATATACGATCGTTCTTACTAGCATGTTTGTTACTAGTCGTAATGTCGTTGTTTCCAAATATTATTCGTTACTTAGCATCGTTACCACCCGCTGTCGCATCTGCGGTTTTAATGGCTTCGTTCGTACAGTTAATTGGAATTGGGTTTCATAATATAAAACAAGTGCCAATGAGCGAAAGGAATGTAACGGTTTTAGGAGTTTCTGTATTATTTGGAAGCGGTGTTATGTTTTTACCGTCTGGAGCACTCCAATCACTGCCGTCTGTTATGCAATATATATTCGGAAATGGTTTGTTCGTAGGTACAGTTGTCAGCATATTACTAGAACAAATATGGCGTAATGAAAAGTGAGTGGATACAAAGAGTGTCTGCACTGTATAAAAGTCTAAAATAACATGTGAAATAAAGCCTATTTTCATTCACCACCCGCACATTTCGTTCATACAATATCTTGACTAAATAAACACCCAACTTACACATACACGGCTCTGGCTTAAGCAAGGAGGTTTATACCAGTTGAAGGAAAAAGCGTATCAATCTAAACCGTTACTCACAAAGAGAGAGAGAGAAGTATTTGAATTACTGGTTCAAGATAAAACAACGAAGGAAATTGCAGGTGAACTTTTTATCAGTGAAAAAACAGTACGCAACCACATCTCAAACGCAATGCAAAAGCTAGGAGTTAAAGGACGTTCACAAGCAGTTGTTGAGCTTCTTCGCATGGGAGAGCTCGAACTATAAAAAGAAAGCCGACTTTTATATGAAAAGTCGGCTATTTTTCTGTTTATATTTTGAACTTAAAAAGGTATTTCAGACTTTGAGAAGGAAGATATGTTTAAGAAAGAAACGTTAAAAATAACTACTTTAGAACATGATGAGGCATTCAGGGTAGGTATCTTTGTCATTTACAAATAAGAAGGTGCAAATATGAAGTTGTATTTTAAGGATATGGAGATAGGTGAAATTAAAGATGTTTTTGGAGACATGCCATGGATGTATGGAACAATTCGTCTATATGAAAATAGTAAACCGTTCCAAAAATATTTTCGTGAGATGGTAGACGAAGATAGTGGATTTGATTTTGAAAGCATAGATCCTGAATTTTTATATGAAGGAAATTGGTCTGTTTTTGATGAGGATAATCAGCGGTATTTAGGGATTGATATACCTGCTATTCATATGGAGGATAACACGATTGCGTGGCGTTGGAGATAAAAGTTATAAGGTTGTGAAAATCTTCGTACGAAAGAATTCAAACGATAACAACAAGTTGACTTTTATACAAAAGGTCAGCTTGTTGTTATCGTTTTTTCCGCTTGCTATATGAATGATAAGAACATTCCATACATAAATAGGTAGTAAGGAGGGGGGATATGTTGAAAAGGATATTGTTAGTTTCAACAAGCGCTCATGATATGAATGGACACCCGACTGGTTTGTGGCTGGAAGAGCTCGCAGCTCCTTATAATGTATTTAAAAAAGCTAAGTTCGATGTTGATATTGTGTCGATAAAGGGCGGTAAAGTACCTATTGATAGAGTGTCTATTCCGAACGGGATACCTCGTGAATTTAAGTATGTCGCTTCTTTATTGCAAAATACGAAGCCGATCTCAAATGTTCATTTTTCGGATTATGATGCGGTTTTATTTGGTGGTGGGCACGGGGCAATTGTAGATTTTCCAGGTAATCCATATGTTGCAAATTTGATTGAGAATATGTACAACAATAACCGGATTGTAGCGGCTGTTTGTCACGGAGTAAGTTCTTTAGTCGGTGTGAAAAATAAAGATGGCTCGTTTTTTGTTGCCGGTAAGCGTATAACAGGTTATACAAACGATGAGGAAAAAGCTGTGCATTTAGAAAAGCGAGTGCCGTTTTTATTAGAAAGTAAATTGAAAGAAGAAGGAGCTTTGTTTTATGTTGCTCCAAATTTCACACCGCATGTAGTAGTAGATGGGCGTTTAATTACAGGGCAAAACCCGCAGTCTAGTATGGAAATAGGGAAAGCTATAAGAAGAGCTGTAAATAAATTATAGAAAAGGTGCTCGCTACTCATAAAGGTAGCGGGCATTTTTTCAGTAGTGTAAATGAAAAAGATTTAAACTAAAAAGATGTATTGAGTATAGTGACTTCATTTATAATTAATCGTGAATTTGCTATACTATTTTGTATGGACAAAAGGGGAGGCTCTTTTAATGAGAAAAGTTGCGTGTGCAAATACTTATATTAATAAAATAAAGCCCGTTATTAGAAAAACGAGTTTTAGCCAATTGAAAATAGATGAAATTGCGAAATATATGGATATTAGTAAAGCTACTTTATATAAACGTTTTTCTTCAAAAGATGAGATTATTGAAGCAGTGGTAGAAGATTTTATGAACTACCTTCTTGAAGGAGATGCGGATAATCAAGATGAAAGTATGTCTTTTGCAGAACGTTTCCAAAAGACGTTTATCCACTCTTTAAAATGTGTGACATATATTTCTGATGTCTTTTTACAAGATTTGAAAGAGGCATATCCGCATTTATCTGATCAGCTAGTCACTGCACAACAAAATCGTAATCATAATTTGCAAATGTTTTTTGAAGCGGGTATGGAACAAGGCTACTTTAATAAAATGAACGCACAATTATTTATGGTGCAAGATGATGTGATGTTAAGACGTATTATAGATCATTCTTTTTGTATTCAGTACGATATTACGTTAAAGAAAGCGATACTTGATTTTTATCAATTGAAGAAGTATCAACTTTTTAAACCAGAGTATATAGATACAATTGATGATTCCGAAATTGAAAAAGAAGTTATTGCTATTTTGCAAATGATTTCGTAAAAAAGCAGGTTTTCCTATGATAATGGAAAACCTGCTTTTTTTATCACCTGTTATTTGTTTACGTGTTGTAATACTAATTCAGCTACTGAACCACCTGAAGCTGGGTTTTGACCAGTGATAACACGATTATCTTCTATAGCATAAGCTTCCCAAGGTTGCGCAGCTTTTTCGTAAAGTCCTCCATTTTTAATGAGTTCATCTTCTGTTAAAAATGGAACAAATTGATCTAATTCAGCTAGTTTTTCTTCTTCGTTTGAAAAACCTGTTACTTTTTTACCACTAATTAAACGTTCCCCATTACTTAATGTGATATGAAATAAACCAGCAGCTCCGTGACAAACAGAGGAAACGATTCCGCCATTTTCATAAATGTTGCGGCTAATCATTTGAAGTTCTTTATTTTCTGGGAAGTCCCAAATTACACCGTGACCGCCTGCGTAATAAATGACGGAGTAGTCTGCTGGATTCACTTCACTCGGTTTCATTGTAGAACCGAGACGATTCATAAATTCTTTCTTTTGATACCATTCCCAATCGATGCTCTCCGCCATTGCTAAACTATGCGGATCAATTGGTGTATAACCGCCTTGTGGGCTGACATAATCTACTTCGTAACCAGCTTCTTCTACTTTTTTAACGAAATGGACAGCTTCACCAAGCCAAAGACCAGTAGCTCTATTTAAATTTGGATATTTTTCTACGCTCGTTAATACGACTAACATTTTTTTCTTCATCATAATCCTCCTATAATGTTTCTTCTATATAAAAGCTCTTTATTTACTTAATTTTATTAAGTTAGAAATTGCAAACTTGAATAACCACGTCAGTCCTCCTTATATCGGATTCGAAATTAGTGTATAACAATTCTTGAACAAAGTAAACTAAAAACACTAATTTAGTTCACTTTGTATATTTTTCGTTGACAAACTGTAATGCTGAAACTATGATAGTTCCATGAATATCGAACAACATACATGCTTCGTTTCGAATTCAGTTTGTCGCGCGATAAATTTATACATTTGATGAAGTTGTTTAGTGGTGATAGCGGAGGATGAAGACCACCCGCTGATTAAAGTTTCACTTTATTTTTCATTTACAGTTACTACAATCAGGAGAGGTGCTACACATGGGGAAAGATATAAGTAACCATTCAAAATGGTTTGTTCTTACATTATGTTTTATCGTTTTATTAGGACCGATGAATGCGGTTTTATTTAATATAGCGTTAGAAGATATTGCTAATGATTTATCCATTAGCCAATCGAAAGTAAGCTGGGTTGTAGTAGGTTATTCCTTGGTTGTCGGTATTGGTTCGATGATCTATGGGAAGCTGGCTGATCGTTACAGTGTAAAAAAATTATTAATTATTTCAATCATCATATTTGTAGCGGGTTCTATTATTGGATTTATGAATCAATCTTATACGATTACCATTCTTGCAAGATTAGTGCAGGCGAGTGGAGGAGCGGCGTTTATTGCGCTTAGTATGATTGCAGTGGCAAAATTAGTTGTTCCTGATAAGAAGTCTGATGCATTAGCGATGATCAGTTCTTCTATTGCATTAGCAATAGGTATTGGTCCTTTAGTTGGCGGGGCTATTACAAATACATTGGGTTGGCCATATTTATTTTTATTTATGGTTATTTCAGTAGTTGGGATTTTCTTGCTTATAAAATTTATGCCAGAAGAAGCACAGCATACGGATGAAGCGTTTCATTTTGATTACATTGGAGCGGTGTTATTATTTGCGTTCATTACGACTGTTTTATTAGGTGTAAATATTAATAGTTGGCTATTTGTGTTATCGGTAGTTTTCTTATTTTTATTCACGGTTCGTATGAAGAACGCGGAGCATCCATTTATTGATATTGAGTTGTTTGCAAATAAACCATTTCTTCGTTTAATAGTGGTCGGATTTATAATGAATGTGGCGCTATGTGCTAGTTTATTATTATTACCATTGCTGTTAGGAAGAGAGCACGGATTGTCTCCATTCGTTATCGGAATTGCATTGTTTATTGCATCACTCTTTGGTATTGTATCTAGTTTTATTACTGGAAAAATTGTCCCTTCCTTTGGAAATGTGAATATGATTTATGTAGCGTCTGTCATTATGATCGTTGGCTTTTTAATTTTAGGGTTTATTCCGAATGGGAACATAGTCGTTATTGTAGTGGCGATTATTTTAACATTTATGAGTTATTCAGCTATTCAAGTATCATTAAACACATTTATACCGAAAACATTACATCCAACTAAAGTTGGAGTCGGTCTTGGTTTATATAATTTAATTAACTTTTTCGGTATGGCATTTGGACCAGCTGTAGCGAGCAAAATTATGGAATCTACAAATAGTTATCGTTTGAATTTTATTTTAATTGTCATTTTAATTTCTTCTCATTTCTTCTTATTAATAGGAATGTCTTCTTTCCAAAAAAAGATGGAGCAATAAATACGCGCTTTATATAGAAGAAACCGACTTTCATATAGAAGGTCGGTTATTTTTCTGTCTTGCAAATTATGAAAAAAAGGAGCAAAATAAAAAAGTCCTAGTCTATACAGGTACAAATGAAAATTTTCATACAGAAGCAGTTTAAGTTAGCGAACTTAAAGTGTGTAAAATATAATGATAAAATAAGATGATGAATGAGAAAACGGGTGATGAAGTTGAATAGAGCAATCGGTGTTATCGATTCAGGAGTTGGCGGTTTAACAGTAGCGAAGGAATTAATTCGTCAGTTGCCGAAAGAGCGTATTATATATTTAGGGGATACGGCACGTTGCCCTTATGGTCCACGTTCTCGAGAAGAAGTGCGTCAATTTACGTGGGAAATGACGGAGCATTTACTAGATTTAAATATCAAAATGTTAGTTATTGCGTGTAATACAGCAACTGCGGTTGTATTAGAAGAGATGCAGAAACAATTACCAATTCCAGTGGTAGGAGTTATTCACCCAGGATCACGTACAGCTTTAAAAGTGACAAACACGTATCATGTTGGGATTATTGGAACGATTGGAACGGTGAAAAGTGGTGCATACGAAGAAGCGCTAAAGTCTATTAATAACCGTGTTATGGTAGAAAGTTTAGCGTGTCCGCCTTTCGTTGAGCTTGTAGAGAGTGGGAATTTTGAAAGTGAAATGGCGTATGAAGTTGTACGAGAAACGTTGCAACCGCTGAAAAATACTGATATTGATACACTTATTTTAGGTTGTACACATTATCCAATTTTAGGTCCTGTTATTAAAAAAGTAATGGGAGATAAAGTACAACTCATTAGTTCAGGTGATGAAACAGCGCGCGAAGTAAGTACAATTTTATACCATAGTAAAATGTTGAATGAGGGAGAGGAACAAAGTGATCATCTCTTCTTAACGACAGGAAAAATAGGCCTATTTAAAGAAATTGCATCAAAATGGTTCGGTCAACCGATTGAAAATGTGAAACATATTCATTTAGAAAAAGAATAATAGTAGAATCCATATAAGTGAGCTCCTGAGAAATCAGGAGTTTTTTTGTTTATAGGAAGCACAGCTTGTTCTAAAAAGTGAAACAGCTCGTATACATAATAGTACAAACTTAGATTTTAGGGGGGAATGGCATGCCTAAATCCACTTTTAAATGGGTTGTTGGTGCTACTGTGAGCGCTGTTTTACTAACAGGGTGTGGCTTTATAAATCAGGAGAAAGCAACGGAACAAATTGATCCGCCAAAACAAGTTACGTATACAGAGGGTGGAAAGAAAGAAGTAGCTAAGAAAGATAAGCAAGGACAAACGGTGAATAGAGAACTATACCTTGTTGATAAAAATGGCTATGTTGTACCGCAAACGTTAGCTATACCTACTCCGAAAGCGAATGAGGTCATTCAGCAAACGTTAGAGTACCTTGTGAAAGATGGACCGGTAACGAATTTATTACCGAATGGGTTCCGTGCAGTCATTCCAGCGAATACATCGATGACACTAGATTTGAAAAAAGATGGGACGGCAGTCATTGATTTCTCTAAAGAAATGAAAAACTATGCAAAAGAGGAAGAGCGTCAGTTGGTTGAGTCAATAGCCTGGACGTTGACGCAATTTAAAGAAATAAAACAAGTGCAGTTCCAAATAAATGGTGAGAAATTGGCAAAGATGCCTGCTGGTGGTACACCGATTGGTGAAGGGGTGAGCCGTGCTAATGGTATCAACTTCGATGATGAACAAGTAGCGGATGTAACAAATACAAAACCGGTTACACTTTATTTTATGGCACAAAATAATAATAAGCAGCAATACTACGTACCAGTAACACGCCGCGTTGTAGAAGGAAAAGAAAATGATTATGCAGCAATTGTAGATGAACTTGTAAAAGGACCGATTCATCAATCGCTTCTGAATGATTTTAATCCAGGAGTTAAGTTGATTACGAATCCGAAGTTACAAGATGGAAATCTTACATTAAACTTTAATGAAAATATATTTATAAACCCAGATAAAAATATGGTTTCAAATTACGTATTGAAGTCGTTAGTTTTATCTTTAACAGAAAAGAAAGGCGTGAAAAGTGTTTCTATTGAAGTAAATGGTAAAGCGAATCTTATAGATGAAAAGGGCGGAAAGTTAATAAAACCTGTCGATCGTCCAGAAAACGTGAATACAGGTAGTTTTTAATCTTCAATAATTTGATATACTTAAGTAAGAAAGGGGAATTGCTTTTTGGGTTCCTCTTCTTTTATTGTATACATATCATACATTTAAATTTGGCTATACTAACAAGTAGTTATGAGGAGGTTATTTTTATGCGAGTAGATGGTAGAGAGAAAACAGAATTACGCCATATACATATTCATACGAATTATTTAAAACATCCAGAGGGATCAGTATTAATTGAGGTTGGGGATACAAAGGTAATTTGCTCAGCGACAATTGAAGAGCGTGTCCCACCGTTTATGCGTGGAGAAGGAAAGGGCTGGGTAACAGCTGAATATGCGATGATTCCACGTGCAACAGAACAACGTACAATTAGGGAATCAAGTAAAGGGAAAGTAACAGGACGTACAATGGAAATCCAGCGCTTAATTGGACGAGCATTACGTGCGGTAGTTGACTTAGAAGCACTTGGTGAGAGAACGGTTTGGATTGATTGTGATGTTATTCAAGCGGATGGTGGAACGAGAACTGCTTCTATTACAGGTGCATATGTAGCAATGGTATTAGCGTTTGAGAAGTTATTACAAGCAGAAAAAGTATCTAAAATTCCAGTAAAAGATTATTTAGCAGCAACGTCAGTAGGAATTGTTGAAGAGCAAGGTGTTGTTTTAGATTTAAACTACGCAGAAGATTCTAAAGCAGACGTTGATATGAACGTAATTATGACTGGAAAAGGTCAGTTTGTTGAAGTGCAAGGAACTGGAGAAGAGGCGACGTTTAGCAGAGCGCAGTTAAATGAATTACTTGATGCTGCGGAACAAGGTATCTTCCAACTAATCGACATGCAAAAAGAAGCGTTAGGTGACATCGTATCTCATATAGAGTAGAGGTGGAAAGTATGAAACAAGTTGTTATAGCGACAAAAAATATAGGGAAAGTACGTGAATTTGCTGAGTTATTTGAGCGATTTGATTTAGAAGTAAAATCATTGCACGATTTTCCTCATATTGAAGAAGTCGAAGAAACTGGTGAAACATTTGAAGAAAATGCGATCTTAAAAGCGGATAGTCTGAGTAGACAGCTGAATGCGATCGTAATCGCGGATGATTCAGGCCTTATTGTAGATGCTTTAAATGGAAAACCAGGCGTGTATTCAGCTCGTTTTGCTGGAGAGCCGAAAGATGATCAAGCGAATATTGATAAAGTGTTACAAGAATTAAATGAAATAGCGTTTGAAAAGCGTAAAGCTCGTTTCTACTGTGCATTAGCAGTGGCTTTCCCTGAAGGGGATAAAAAGCCTGTCATTGTAAACGGGACGTGCGAAGGGTATATTTTAGAGCAGCGCCGCGGGGAAAACGGCTTTGGATATGATCCGATTTTTTATGTGGAAGAATATAAAAGAGCGATGGCGGAACTAAGTTCAGATGAGAAAAATGCCATTAGCCACCGTGGACGTGCTCTTCGTAAGCTAGAAGAAAAAATCCCTGAATGGTTTTTAGGAGAATAAGGGAGAGAGATTGATGAAAGCTTTAATCGTAAGCGATAGTCATAGCTCCGTGAAGGAATTACAGCAGTTGAAAGAGAACTATGAAGGAAAAGTAGATGTCATGATTCATTGCGGTGATTCAGAGCTAACGCCTGCTCATGAAGAGCTGCAAGGTTTCCATGTTGTAAAAGGGAACTGTGATTATGCTAACTTTCAAGATGAAATTGTAACTGATGTAGATGGCATTCGTTTCGTAGTTGTGCACGGACATCGTCATAACGTGAAAATGACATTACAAACATTAGCGTACCATGCGGAAGAGGTAGGGGCGCAAGTTGCATGCTTCGGACACTCTCACGTATTAGGTGCAGAATTAATCGATGGCGTTTTATTTATTAATCCAGGCAGTATTTTATTGCCACGTCAGCGTGTAGAAAAGACATTTGCTTTATTAGAAATGGATGAAAATCAAATGGAAGTTCGTTTTGAAACATTAGACGGACAACTAGTTGAACAAGCAGTTTTTAAAAGAGGATAAGAAAAATTATCCTCTTTTAAAAAAGGTGTTGACTTTATGTATGGTTATACATATAATAAATATTGTCGATAGGGCAACAGCGCTAACGAAGAAAAATAAAATAACATATGCGGGTGTAGTTTAGTGGTAAAACAAGAGCCTTCCAAGCTCTGGTCGAGAGTTCGATTCTCTTCACCCGCTCCATGTCCCAGTAGCTCAGCCGGATAGAGCATACGCCTTCTAAGCGTACGGTCGGGAGTTCGAATCTCTCCTGGGACGCTAAAAAAACCTTGTTATCTTTTGATAACAAGGTTTTTTGTTTGTTTAAAAATTGATGTATGTGCAAGAGGTGTAAAAAATATAAAGTAACATATGATAATTATTATATACAATAGATTAAAGTGCATTAAGAAAAGAGCGCTATTTATGCGCCCTATTTCTCTTGTTTAATTTAAAGAATCAATAGGCTTATGATGAAACTTAAATCCATATCTATATTATCCCAATTGTTCACTTAGAATGTTATAAAACTTTTTACCATTCTAGTACGATTAAGTAGCCGTTATCGGAACTTATCCCCGACAGTGTGTTACAATTAATAGAAGCGGAAAACGAGAATCTCCAATTGACTGGACGTGTGATTGGTTGGACAGTTTAAGAAGGTTGTATAAAAAAGGGAGATGGCGCAAAGATGGCTAGATCAAATGAGAATGATTTAACAGAGAAATTGGCAGAAGGTCACCGGAAATATGGTGATGGCAACTTTACAGTACAGAACATCGGTGATGAAACTAACCCAGATTGGACTGTCGTAAAAAATGTGAGGAAGGGATCGGCAGGCATTCGTGAAGGAGAAGATATATTAAGACTGCGATCAAAATATATAAAATAGTACGGGAATGGGCGGAGTGGGAGTTCAAATCTCTCCTGGGACGCTAAGAAACCCTTGTTATCTTTTGATAACAAGGGTTTCTTGTTTAGTTATTAATAAACTTCTCAAATACAAAACCATAATCTTTCACGTTATATTGTTTCTTCGTATCAACGAGCCAGTTAAAGGCAATCTCGTTCATTTCTTTAAATTGTTCTGCTAAATTTACTTGTGCGTTTGAAATACGGCTGAAAGCGTTAGATGCCATATCTAGACTTTTATGTGCATACTGTAATGTAATATCGTTGTCGTATGAAATTTCTTCTATTTTAAGTAAAGCCTTATATAAATCTTTTAATTCTTCAATATGTTTTTTATGAACATCAATTGAATAATGCTCATCCCCCATCTGGAACTTAATTTCTACGTCTAAATCAATCGTTCCTGCAGTTTCAAGTGCTACGTTTTTAATTTGATACTTACTATAACTAAAGCGGCGTAGTGTACGTTTTTTACTTGTTGCACTTGTACCATCTAGGTGGATTAATCCTTTGTTTGTGAAACAATATTCATCTGATTTTGATTTGATTAAAAAATAAATTTTCTCCCCATCTTCATGCATCACGTAATCATCAGCATCAACTTTATCGTAATCTTTCGGTGTAATGACAGAACCTACATCGCTTAGCCCTAATACATCTGCAGCCATTTTTTTAAACATACATAATCCCCCTTTTAAATTAAATTCTTAATTGTATAAAAATATATTAACACGATTTCAATGAAGTGTTTTCTTATAATTAAAAACATTTGAAGGTAAGTTAAGAAAAGTAACAAATAATTATTTCAACCCTAAGTTATTTAGTAAATCTATCAGTTTAAGAGTGGATTCTCCGAAAAATAACCAGGAGAAAAAGTTAATTTTGCAAGTAATTATAGAGAAATTCCGTGAAAACCTCTCAAGTAATATGAGGTTTTTTTCTATCCATTTTGAAATCTTACAATTCTGTAAGGTAACTGTAAGGAAGTTCGATGGTAACAAATTGCTAATCCTCTATAATAAAGGTAACAACGATAAAACGAGGAGGAAGAAATGATGAAAGGATTAATTGTAACGGGTTTAACAGTTGCTTTTGGATTTGTAGCGTATGAGAAATTAACGTATGTAGTTGATGTTGTAAAACATTTAATCGCTTAGTAAAAAAACTGCCATGAGAGGGAAAGGGAATGAGTGAATGAATGGAATGGTTATTTGGAATTATAGGTACTTGTAGTGTAGTGTTATTGTTCTTTGTCCCGAGTGGTATACTTAGTTCGACAACGAGTTTGTTCTTCTTAAGTTTGTTTGCTTGTACGATGCTTATTATTATGTTTTTAATGAAGCGAAGTAAACCAATCTTCTATTTTAGCATGATTGTTATGGCAATTATTGTTCTCCAAATTATTACCCTTGTTATATACCCCACTATTATAAAAGCTTTCCATTAATGATGAATCCTCTGCTTTAATTGCTGAGGATTTTTATTTGTACATTTTTAATTTTTAGTAAGGATTTGTTTATATCGAAATGTAAAAATTAAATATTTCCATATTTCAAACAAAGGGTTTTGGGATGTTGTGTTCTTATTACTCATTTGATATATTTACTTTAAAGATAATTAAAATCTAGAAAAAGAGGCGGACGTATGGATAAAAAAGAAAATACGGTCGTATTGTTTCCACAACTATCAGAGCGATATATTGATGAAGGTTTTTTAGCACTGAAAGAGCGGAAATTCGAAGATGCATTGCGCTGCTTTGAAATATTACGTCAGTATAATGCAGAAACGGAACAAACGGAACTCGCTTCTGTTATTTGTTTGTTAGAATTAAAACATATGGAAGAAGCGAAAGACAAATGTGAACAGTTACTTGAAACAGGAGCTGTATTATTTGGTGATATTCTTGAAACATATGTGACGATTTTAGTTCAAACAAATGATTATGAAGGTGTCATTGAAATCGTTGAAAAGGTTTTGCAAACGAAAGATGTAATGCCTGAGCAAAAGGAAAAATTAGCACAGCTCGCTTTATTTGCAGAAGGTATGTTAAGTGAAGTAGATACGTCACTAGTCGATTCGAATTTTGAATTGGATGAGTTTACTAATGAAATGTTTGGAGAAAACTTTGGGCAAAAGCTAAGAGCGATTCAGCAACTTTCGTTAAAAGACTTGGATCTTGCATTACCTATTTTAAAGAAATTTTTAATAGACGAAAAACAGCACCCTTATTTGAAAACTTCTATTTTATATAAAATGATAGAAAATCAAATAGAAGAAGAGATAGAGGTAGAAAAGTTTGGAAATACGATCAAGGTGATTCCAGCATTTACAGGTCATAATGAGGAGCAATCCAATAACATTATACATACATTATCAAGCCGATTAGAGCAAAATTATCCCGATATATTTGATGCGATGGTTACATATTGGAAAGAATTGCGAATTAGCGTTTTCCCATTCGCTCTATTAATGGATAAAGTGGAGATTTGGGCTGCTGTTTTAGAGAGAATTGGAAGAAAGCGTTTCGGATTGACTATTGATGAAGAAGAGCTTATGACAGCGTATAATATTGAATTAGAAGAGTTTCATATTTCCTATCAATGGTTATTACGTGTTGAAAGAGAAGGATATTTGCCCGTATAATTATGAAAAAGAATCGTTCGGTTCTTGAAACGAGCATATTCTATGTTATAATGTAAGGGTTGCAAAAGGCAGAAATCTGCCTGTTTGTAAGAGAAGAGAAGTGTAATTCTCTTACTTAATATGTTTCATATTATTCTCGAACAAAATATACCGTAGTTGTCTTTTAGACAATTAGTAGATTGGAACATTATATCTGAAAGCTTTTGCTAGAGGATTATTTGTACTTTTGTTATTTCAAAAAAGAGATAATGAAGATTTTAATCTATAGAGGTATGTGCATACATTATTATAGTTGGAGGGAAAGAATAAATGGCTGCAAAATGGGAAAAATTAGAAGGTAACGTAGGCGTTTTAACAATCGAAGTTGATGCTAAAGAAGTAAACAACTCTATCGACGCTGCGTTCAAAAAAGTAGTACAAACAATTAACGTACCAGGTTTCCGTAAAGGGAAAATGCCTCGTCCGTTATTCGAACAACGCTTTGGTATCGAATCTTTATACCAAGATGCTTTAGATATCATCTTACCAAAAGCATACGGTGAAGCGATCGATGAAGCTGGTATCTTCCCAGTTGATCATCCTGAAATCAACATCGAGAAGTTCGAAAAAAATGCTAACCTTATCTTCACTGCAAAAGTTACAGTGAAGCCTGAAGTTAAATTAGGCGAGTACAAAGGTTTAGCAGTAGAAAAAGTTGAAACAACTGTAACTGACGAAGATGTAGAGAACGAATTAAAATCTTTACAAGAGCGTCAAGCTGAACTAGTTGTTAAAGAAGAAGGAACTGTTGAAAACGGTGATACAGCTGTAATCGACTTCGAAGGTTTCGTTGATGGCGAAGCATTTGAAGGCGGAAAAGGCGAAAACTATTCTCTTGCAATCGGTTCTGGTACTTTCATCCCTGGTTTCGAAGAGCAAGTAATTGGTCTTAAATCTGGTGATTCTAAAGAAGTTGAAGTATCATTCCCAGAAGAGTACCACGCTGCTGAATTAGCTGGTAAACCAGCTACATTCAAAGTAACAATTCACGAAATCAAAACAAAAGAACTTCCTGAGTTAAACGACGAGTTCGCTAAAGAAGCTGACGAAGAAGTTGCAACTCTTGATGAATTAAAAACAAAACTTCGTACAAACTTAGAAGAAGGCAAAAAGCACGAAGCTGAGCACAAAGTACGTGACGAAGTAGTAGAATTAGCTGCTGCTAACGCTGAAATCGAGATTCCAGAAGCTATGATCGACACTGAGTTAGATCGTATGGTTCGTGAATTCGAGCAACGTTTAAGCCAACAAGGTATGAACCTTGAGCTTTACTACCAATTCACAGGTACTGACGCTGACAAGTTAAAAGAGCAAATGAAAGAAGACGCTCAAAAACGCGTAAGAATCAATCTTGTTCTTGAAGCTATCATTGAAGCTGAAAACATCGAAGTTACTGAAGAAGAAGTAACTGCAGAAGTTGAAAAAATGGCTGAAATGTACGGTATGCCAGTAGACGCTATCAAGCAAGCTCTTGGAAGCGTAGACGCTTTATCTGAAGACCTTAAAGTGCGTAAAGCTGTAGACTTCTTAGTAGACAACGCTGCATAATAAAATAACAAGGCGCGATTTTAATCGTGCCTTGTTTTATAAATATAGAAATATATTTATAAAACTTTTCGATGAAGAAGGAAAACTTCCTTTACAAGTCGAATATACATATTTCAAAAGTTTTAAAATTTTTTTATTTGTACATAACTAGTCATATTATTTGTATTTCTCGCCACGTAGTGACATAATATGTATTTACATACGATACATTTATCGTGTACATACGAAGGCAAGAGGTTAGCACTTTGTAAGGGGTGTGAAAATATGTTTAAATTTAATGATGAAAAAGGTCAATTAAAATGTTCTTTCTGTGGTAAAACACAAACGCAGGTTCGAAAGTTAGTTGCAGGTCCAGGTGTTTACATTTGTGACGAGTGTATCGAACTTTGTACTGAAATTGTACAAGAGGAGCTTGCGAAGGACGAAGAAGTAGAATTCAAAGATGTACCGAAACCGGTAGAAATTCGTGAAATCTTAGATGAGTATGTCATCGGACAAGATAACGCGAAAAAAGCACTAGCGGTAGCGGTATATAACCATTACAAACGCATTAATTCTAACAGTAAAATTGATGATGTAGAATTAGCGAAGAGTAATATTTCACTTATTGGGCCAACTGGTAGTGGTAAAACATTATTGGCACAAACATTAGCGCGTATTTTAAATGTTCCATTTGCAATCGCGGACGCAACATCTTTAACAGAAGCTGGATATGTAGGGGAAGATGTAGAAAACATCTTACTAAAATTAATCCAAGCAGCTGATTATGATGTAGAGAAAGCGGAAAAAGGAATCATTTATATTGATGAGATTGATAAAGTGGCACGTAAGTCCGAAAATCCATCAATTACACGTGATGTATCTGGTGAAGGTGTACAGCAGGCACTTCTGAAAATTTTAGAAGGTACTGTAGCGAGCGTTCCACCTCAAGGTGGTCGTAAGCATCCGCATCAAGAGTTCATTCAAATTGATACAACGAACATCCTATTCATTTGTGGTGGAGCGTTTGATGGCATTGAGCCAATTATTAAACGTCGCCTTGGTGAGAAAGTAATTGGATTTGGTGCTGAGAAGAAAAATGCTGATGTAAATGAGAAGCATGTTTTATCTCACGTTTTACCAGAGGATCTTTTAAGATTCGGTTTAATTCCGGAGTTTATCGGTCGTCTTCCAGTTATTGCGAATCTAGAGCCGCTTGATGAAGATGCTCTTGTAGATATTTTAACGAAACCGAAAAATGCACTTGTTAAGCAATTCCAAAAATTATTGGAGCTTGACGATGTTGAGTTAGAGTTTGAAGAAGGTGCACTAGTTGAGATTGCGAAAAAAGCAATTGAACGTAAAACAGGTGCTCGTGGACTTCGTTCTATTATTGAAGGCTTAATGCTTGATGTAATGTTCGAACTTCCATCTCGCAAAGATATCGAGAAGTGTATTCTGACGAAAGAAACAGTAGCTGATAATGAACCGCCGAAATTGGTGTTACAAGACGGTACTGTACTTGATACAAAAACATCTGCATAGTGCGAAGAAGAAACAGCAATTTTTATAATTGCTGTTTTTCTTTATGTTTAGCTATGTTCCTCCGCGGAAATACTAAGTGATAAAACATTGCGGGAGGAAATAAATTATGAGCTGGACAAATATATTTTTACTTGTTCAACTTGTTTTTGGTGTAATTGTCGGATTGTATTTTTGGCATTTACTTCGAAATCAGCGAACACAAAAAGTTTCAATTGATCGAGAATCGAAAAAAGAATTAGAACAGCTTCGTAAAATGCGTGAGATTTCTTTAACAGAGCCGCTTGCGGAGAAGGTACGTCCTACATCCTTTTTAGATATTGTAGGGCAAGAGGACGGGATTAAGTCGTTGAAAGCGGCTCTTTGTGGTCCGAATCCGCAACATGTAATTATATATGGTCCGCCAGGTGTCGGGAAGACAGCGGCAGCACGCCTTGTATTGGAAGAAGCGAAACGCAATCCGAAATCTCCATTTCGTACGAATGCAACATTTATCGAACTTGATGCGACGACAGCAAGATTTGATGAACGTGGTATTGCAGACCCATTAATTGGTTCAGTCCATGATCCGATTTATCAAGGGGCAGGTGCAATGGGGCAAGCGGGTATCCCACAGCCGAAAAAAGGGGCTGTAACAGATGCGCATGGTGGTATTTTGTTCATTGATGAGATTGGTGAATTACATCCAATTCAAATGAACAAAATGTTAAAGGTGTTAGAAGATCGGAAAGTATTTTTGGAAAGTGCGTACTATAGTGAAGAAAATTCGATGATTCCAACGTATATACATGATATTTTTCAAAAAGGTTTGCCAGCCGATTTTCGCTTAGTTGGGGCGACGACACGTTCGCCAGAGGAGATTCCTCCTGCTATTCGGTCACGCTGTTTAGAAGTGTTTTTCCGTGAGTTAGATACAGAAGAGATTCAAAAAGTAGCGAAGAATGCAGCTGATAAAGTGGAAATGCAAATAGGTAAAAATGGTGTTGAAATGATCGGGATGTATGCAAGAAATGGACGAGAAGCAATTAACCTTGTACAAATTTCTGCTGGTATGGCAATAAATGAAGAACGTTCTTTCATTAAAGATGAAGATATAGAGTGGGTTGTTCACTCTAGCCAACTTACACCGAAATATGAAAAACGTATTTATCCTATTCCGAGAATCGGTCTTGTAAATGGACTTGCTGTATACGGACCAAATACAGGCGCGTTATTAGAAATTGAAGTAACAGCAATCAAGGCGAAAGATAAAGGGTCGGTAAATGTTACCGGGATTGTGGAAGAGGAAAGTATTGGTAGTCAAACGAAATCCATTCGCCGTAAAAGTATGGCGAAAGGTTCTGTAGATAATGTATTAACAGTACTTCGTTCTCTAGATGTGTTGCCAGAAGGGTACGATATACATATTAATTTTCCAGGTGGTATCCCAATTGATGGGCCTTCGGCAGGTATTGCTATGGCAACAGGTGTATATTCAGCAGTGCATCGTACGTATGTGAGTAATGAAGTAGCGATGACCGGTGAGATAAGTATACACGGGGAAGTGAAACCTATTGGTGGTGTGTACGCAAAAATAAAAGCTGCGAAAAAAGCAGGTGCTAAGAAAGTCATCATTCCTGCTGAAAACATGCAACCGTTTTTGTATACAATAAAAGGAATTGAAATCATTCCTGTTCGTAAGTTAAAAGAAGTATTTGAGCTAACATTTATGCAGGAAAATATGCATCGAGACCTTGATATACATACTACTGTAGACGAAACAGATGCACAATCAATGTGAGAATGAACGATAATAAAATTTGCCAGACTTCGTTTAAGTTTGTATGCTTAAGCGGAGTCTTTTTTCCTTTTTAAAAGGGAGAAAAAACGAGGGATTTACAATTGCGGAAAATCTCTGCAATTGCATCTAGATGTATTGTAATATAAAATAGTTGAACAGGAGTTTAATTTATTATGGAGGTGCTATGTCTAGTATGAATACGAATGAAAGAATCGTACCCCTCCTACCATTAAGAGGCGTTCTCGTATATCCAACGATGGTTCTGCATCTTGATGTAGGACGTGATAAATCGATACAAGCACTAGAGCAGGCGGCAATGGATGAAAATATCATCTTTTTAGCGATGCAAAAAGAAATGAATATCGATGATCCGAAAGAAGATGACATATATAGTGTAGGTACAGTGGCGAAAGTGAAGCAAATGTTAAAATTGCCGAACGGTACGCTTCGTGTCCTTGTAGAGGGTTTACATAGAGCTGAAGTAGTAGAGTTTATCGAAGAAGAGAATGTAGTGCAGGTTTCTATCAAAACGGTAACTGAAGAAGTGGAAGATGATCTAGAAGAGAAAGCTCTTATGCGTACATTACTGGAGCATTTCGAACAATATATTAAAGTTTCGAAAAAAGTTTCAAATGAAACATTTGCAACGGTAGCTGATGTGGAAGAGCCAGGAAGATTAGCTGATTTAATTGCTTCTCACTTGCCGATTAAAACGAAGCAGAAACAAGAAATCTTAGAGATTGTATCTGTGAAGGAACGATTACATACACTTATTTCAATTATTCAAGATGAACAAGAGTTACTTAGTTTAGAAAAGAAAATTGGACAAAAAGTGAAACGTTCAATGGAGCGCACGCAAAAAGAGTATTTCTTGCGTGAGCAAATGAAGGCGATTCAAACTGAACTTGGTGATAAAGAAGGTAAGGGCGGGGAAGTTGAAGAACTTCGTGAGAAAATTGAACAATCAGGAATGCCTGAAGAAACAATGAAGGCTGCACTGAAAGAATTAGACCGTTATGAAAAATTACCAGCAAGTTCTGCGGAGAGCGGTGTTATTCGTAATTATATGGATTGGTTATTAGCACTTCCGTGGACAGAAGCAACAGAAGATATGATTGATCTTGCTCATTCTGAAGAGATTTTGAACAAAGATCATTACGGGCTTGAGAAAGTAAAAGAGCGCGTACTTGAATATTTAGCTGTGCAGAAGTTAACGAATTCATTAAAAGGACCTATCCTTTGCTTAGTAGGACCTCCTGGGGTCGGGAAAACATCGTTAGCGCGTTCGATTGCAACATCATTAAATCGTAATTTTGTCCGTGTATCCCTTGGTGGTGTACGTGATGAATCTGAAATCCGTGGTCACCGTCGTACGTATGTTGGAGCGATGCCAGGACGCATTATTCAAGGTATGAAAAAGGCGAAAACAGTTAATCCAGTCTTTTTATTAGATGAGATTGATAAAATGTCTAACGACTTCCGTGGAGATCCATCAGCGGCATTACTTGAAGTGTTAGACCCAGAACAAAACCATAACTTCAGTGATCATTACATTGAAGAACCGTATGATCTATCGAAAGTTATGTTTGTAGCAACTGCGAATACACTTTCAAGTGTTCCAGGTCCGTTGCTTGACCGTATGGAAATTATTTCAATTGCTGGCTATACAGAACTTGAAAAAGTTCACATTGCCCGTGAACATTTATTGCCGAAACAATTAAAAGAGCATGGCTTACGAAAAGGTAATTTACAAGTACGTGATGAAGCGCTTCTTGAAATTATTCGTTATTATACACGTGAGGCCGGTGTTCGTACGCTAGAGCGTCAAATTGCAAAAGTTTGTCGTAAAGCAGCAAAAATTATCGTTACAGCAGAACGTAAGCGTATTGTAGTAACAGAGAAAAACATTGTTGATTTACTTGGTAAGCACATATTCCGTTATGGGCAAGCTGAAAAAACAGACCAAGTTGGTATGGCAACAGGGTTAGCGTATACAGCAGCAGGCGGTGATACACTTGCGATTGAAGTGTCTGTAGCGCCAGGTAAAGGGAAATTAATTTTAACAGGGAAACTTGGGGATGTTATGAAAGAATCCGCACAAGCAGCGTTTAGCTATATTCGTTCTCGTGCAGAAGAACTTCAGATTGATCCGAATTTCCATGAGAAAAATGATATTCATATTCATGTTCCAGAAGGAGCAGTTCCAAAAGATGGACCGTCAGCAGGTATTACGATGGCAACGGCACTTATTTCTGCACTAACAGGTATTCCTGTAAGTAAAGAAGTGGGGATGACAGGTGAAATTACACTTCGTGGTCGTGTATTACCAATTGGTGGTTTAAAAGAAAAAACATTAAGTGCTCACCGCGCAGGCTTAACAAAAATTATTTTGCCAGCAGAAAACGAGAAAGATTTAGATGATATTCCAGAAAGCGTAAAAGAAAACCTTACGTTTGTGCTTGCATCTCATTTAGATGAAGTATTGGAGCACGCATTAGTAGGAGTGAAACAATGAAAGTAACAAAAGCAGATATTGTAATTAGTGCTGTTAAACCAGAACAATATCCAGACAGTGATTTACCAGAAATTGCATTAGCAGGTCGTTCAAATGTCGGGAAGTCTTCCTTTATTAATAAAATTTTAAATCGTAAAAAGTTAGTACGTATTTCTTCTAAACCAGGGAAAACGCAAACGTTGAACTTCTTCTTGATCAATGAGATGATGCATTTTGTTGACGTTCCAGGTTATGGATATGCGAAAGTATCTAAAACAGAGCGCGCAGCATGGGGCAAGATGATTGAGACTTACTTTACAACACGTGAGCAATTAGACGCAGCTGTATTAGTAGTTGATTTACGTCACCAACCGACAAATGATGACGTGATGATGTATGATTTCTTAAAGCATTATGAAATCCCAACAATTATTATTGCGACGAAAGCCGATAAAATTCCGAAAGGGAAATGGCAAAAGCATTTAAAAGTTGTAAAAGAAACGCTTGCTGTTGAAATTGGCGATGAAATCGTTCTATTCTCTTCTGAAACAGGACTTGGAAAAGAAGAAGCGTGGAAGGCAATTCATAGAATGACAAAAACAAAAAACGCGTGACGAATGTCGCGCGTTTTTTTTATTTACTAAATTTTTTTATCGTACGTTTAATGTAACCTCAATATTACCTCTTGTTGCTTTCGAATAAGGACATACACCGTGAGCGGCTTCTACAAGTTCTTGTGCTTCGTCATGAGAGACGCCAGCAACATGTACATCAAGTACAGCAGATAGGCCGAAACCACCATCTGTATCTTTTCCGATAGAAACGTGAGCAGTTACTTCTGTACTTTCTACTTTCACACGTTTTGTACGAATGACAAGTTGTAATGCACTATCAAAACAAGCGGCATAACCAGCAGCAAATAGTTGTTCTGGATTCGTTGCCTCTCCGCCTGCACCACCTAGTGCTTTCGGCATTTTTACATCAAGATTTAATATGCCATCATCTGAAATTACTTTTCCGTTTCTTCCACCTGTAGCAGTTACTGAAGCAGTATATAATTTATCCATGTTTATTCCCCTTTTCTATCATTAATTGTTTTCATTGTTTCAATTAGTTTATTTAATTGAATTAATAAAGAACGATATTCTTGTTCTGTAATTCCTAAATTTGTTGCCATTGTTTTCGGCAATGAACAAGCCTTTTCTTTTAAGTCTTTACCTTGTTCTGTTAATTTAATACAAACTTTGCGCTCATCTTCTTTGGAACGAACGCGTTTTACAAGTTTTAATGATTCCATTCGTTTTAACATAGGTGTTAACGTACCGGAATCTAAAAATAGACGTTCTCCAATTTCTTTTACTGTTAGTCCATCTTGCTCCCATAGTACGAGTAAAGTAATGTACTGGGGATACGTAATACCCATATCTTCTAAATATGGTCGATAAAAGCGGGTAACTTCTTTAGAACAGGCGTAAATAGAAAAACAAAGTTGGTTATCTAGATGTAAAGAATTCTCTGTCATACATAACTCCTTTCTAATTAAGTTGTGCACAATTTAATTTTATAAAATCAATATAACGAAAAAGAAATACAATGTCAAATACATTGTATTGAGAAAGTTTGTGCTACAATTTGGAACAATCATACATATTTTTCTTCATGATGAAAGAAGATAGGAAAGATGATGTTATAATTCATATGGAATAGTTTCCATCACTTGATTATGAGGGCTTTTTTTGGTAACGTACAAATAGAGTTATTAATTTATAATCATTAT
This sequence comes from Bacillus cereus group sp. N6, assembly GCF_016483705.1. Lineage (NCBI taxonomy): Bacteria > Bacillati > Bacillota > Bacilli > Caryophanales > Bacillaceae > Bacillus > Bacillus cereus group sp. N6. Next base: position 21,234 of record NZ_JAEHBI010000008.1, on the reverse strand, counting down.
AAAGTAGAAAGTCTTTATTAGTTTTACTGAATCTCCTTTATTACATACGGAGAATAAATAAAAAATAATCGGTTGTTCACACGATTGTCAGATTCATAAGAGGAAAGTTGTATTATGATAGTAGATAAAGTGATAAAACGGGTGAAGGGGGACATGCTGCGTGCATATTCTTGTTGTTAGTGTAAATTATCGAACAGCCCCTGTAGAATTTCGTGAGAAACTCACATTTCAGGCAGCAGAGCTAGAGCAAGCAATGACTACATTACAAAATCAAAAGAGCGTGTTAGAGAATGTCATTGTATCAACTTGTAATCGCACTGAGATTTACGCTGTTGTCGATCAATTACACACGGGACGGTATTATATTAAGAAGTTTTTAGCTGATTGGTTTCAGCTTGAAATAGAAGAAGTCGCACCATATTTAACCATTTTTGAACAAGACGGTGCAATAGATCATTTATTCCGCGTGACGTGCGGTTTAGATTCTATGGTAGTTGGAGAAACACAGATTTTAGGCCAAATAAAAGATAGCTTTTTAGAAGCGCAACAAGTAAAAGCGACAGGCACAATTTTTAATGAGTTGTTTAAGCAGGTGGTTACGTTAGCGAAACGTGCGCACTCAGAAACGACGATTGGTGAAAGTGCGATGTCTGTTAGCTATGCTGCTGTTGAGCTCGGAAAGAAAATATTTGGTGAGTTAACAGATTGTCATGTGCTTATTCTTGGTGCTGGTAAGATGGGTGAGCTGGCACTGCAAAACTTATATGGAAGCGGTGCTCGAAAAGTAACCGTCATGAATAGGACGTTTACGAAAGCGGAAGTAATGGCTGAGAAATATATGGGACATGCAAAGCCTTTAAGTGAATTGCAATGTGCATTATTAGAAGCAGATATTTTAATTAGTTCAACTGGTGCATCTGAATATGTCATTACGAAAGAGATGATGACAAAGGTAGAGAAAATGCGCTCTGGTCGTCCGTTATTTATGGTGGATATTGCAGTGCCACGTGATATTGATCCAGCGATTGATGAACTAGAAGGTTCTTTCTTATATGACATTGATGATTTGCAAGGAGTAGTGGAAGCAAATCGTGCTGAGCGTTTGAAAGAAGCAGAGAAAATTCAATTTATGATTGAAGAGGAAATTGTTTTATTTAAAACGTGGTTAAGTACACTTGGTGTTGTTCCGTTAATAGCAGCTCTTCGTGATAAGGCACTTGCTATCCAAAGTGAAACGATGGAAAGCTTGGAACGAAAAATACCGAATCTTAGTGATCGTGAGAGAAAAGTAATTAGTAAGCATACGAAAAGTATTATTAATCAATTATTAAAAGACCCAATTTTAGTAGCGAAAGAAATTGCTGCTGAAGAGGGAGCAGACGAAAAATTAGCGTTATTTGCAAAGATTTTCGACTTAGAAATGGAAGATGTAGAGAGTTGTGCGGAAGAAGTAGAACATAAAAGAGCGTGGACACCATCCGTTCCATCTTTATAATTTGGAAGGATGATCGGATGAGTTTTTTAAATAACAGTATTATTTATCATATTGCAATTATTTTATATGCTTGTAGCATTAGTTTATATTTTATAGATTATTTCCAAAGTAACCGAAAGGCGAACCGATTTGCTTTTTGGTTACTTTCGATTGTATGGGTTCTGCAGTCTATCTTTATGTTACTTAGGGCTACAGATTCAGAAACGAACCCTATATTAACTTTATTATCAGGGATTTATTTTTATGTTTGGCTATTGATTACGATGTCGTTAGTCATTAATCGATTTATGAGAATTGACTTTCTAGTCTTTTTTACAAATGTTGTCGCATTTGGCGTAAGCGCTTTTTCTATTTTTACACCGCTCGGAAAGATGTCGCCGGTACTGGCAGAGCAATTAGTTTCAGAACTTGTATATGTACATGTCGGTATGGCTATTATTTCTTATGCAACTTTCACTGTATCGTTCATTTTTTCTATTATGTATTTATTGCAATATCGCCTATTAAAAAAGAAAAAATGGAATGCGAGATTAAGAAGGTTAGGGAATTTACCGAAGCTAGAATCGATGTCTTACGGATTAAATTTATTTTCTGTTCCATTTTTCTTATTAGCTATTTTATTAGGATGCATATGGGGATATACGAAATTGGACAATTTCCATTGGTATGATACGAAAGTAATCGGGTCTTTTGTCGTTCTATTTGTATATTGTGCTGGCCTGTATTTACGAGTGGCAGATGTGTTGCAAGGGAAGAAAATCGTGCAGTGGAACATCGGAGCATTTCTCGTAATGCTAATCAATATTTTTCTATTAAGCAGTTTATCCAATTTCCACTTTTGGTATTTATAATGAGGAGAGAGAATTATGCGCAAAATTATTGTAGGGTCACGAAAGAGTAAATTAGCATTAACGCAAACAAACTGGTTTATTGATCAGTTAAAAGCACTAGGTTTACCATATGAATTTGAAGTGAAAGAAATCGTCACAAAAGGTGATGTTATTTTAGATGTTACTCTTTCAAAAGTAGGCGGAAAAGGCTTGTTTGTTAAAGAGATTGAACATGCGTTACTTACGAAAGAAATTGATATGGCTGTACATAGTATGAAAGATATGCCGGCCGTACTTCCAGAAGGATTAATGATTGGTTGTACACCGAAGCGTGTTGACCCTCGTGATGCTTTTATCTCAAAAAGCGGAGCAGCGTTTAAAGAGTTAGCAGAAGGCGCTATTTTAGGTACGAGTAGTTTAAGACGCAGTGCACAATTATTAGCTGCGAGACCAGATTTACAAGTGAAGTGGATTCGAGGAAATATCGATACACGTTTACGTAAATTACAAGAAGAAGATTACGATGCAATCATTTTAGCAACAGCTGGATTACAAAGAATGGGCTGGGATAATGAAGTTATTACAGAACATTTAGATGAGACGTTATGTGTACCTGCTGTAGGACAAGGTGCATTAGCGATTGAATGCCGTGAGGATGATAAGGATTTACTACAGTTGTTAGCGCATATGAATGATGCAGTAACAGAAAGAACAGTGGCGGCAGAACGAGTATTTCTTCATAAACTTGAAGGTGGCTGCCAAGTTCCGATCGCTGGATATGCAACTCTTACAGAAAATGATGCAATCGAATTAACAGCTCTTGTCGGTTCTATGGACGGTTCTATTTTATTGAAAGAGACAGTAGTAGGAACTAATCCAGAGGAAGTAGGATTAGAGGCTGCGGACCGTTTAATTAAACAAGGCGCCAAAGAACTCATTCTTGCTGCAAATAAGGGGCAACAATAAATATGAACGCTCTCGCTGGCAAAACGGTATTAATTACACGTGCCCAGCATCAAGCGAAACAAATGAGTGTAGCGGTGAAAGAAAAGAGCGGAATTCCATTGGAAATTCCGCTTTTGCGTATGGAAGGTATGTCTCATAGGCAAATTCAACATATAGCAGGGCACCTGCATTCGTATGACTGGGTTATTTTTACGAGTAAAAATGGAGTAGCTTTTTTTCTAGATAGTTTGAGAAAGAAGCTACCCGCAAAGACTAAAATTGCTGCAGTAGGCGTGAAAACAAGGTTAGAGTTAGAAAAGCGGGGCTATCAAGTGGACTTCGTTCCAACTGCATTTGTTGCAGAAGTATTTGCAGAAGAGTTTGTAAAAAGACTAAGTGGAAACGAGTGCATTTTATTTCCGAAAGGGAATTTAGCAAGAGATGTAATTCCAGTTGCACTTCGCGAAATTGGTGTTTCTCTAGATGAGCTAATCGTATATGGTACGAAAGAGAATGTAGGGAAAAGGCAAGAGCTTATAGTAGCGTTAGAAGTAGGGAAAGTAGACATTATTACATTTACAAGCCCTTCAACTGTTACTAGTTTTGTTCGTTTACTTGAGGGTACAAACTGGAGAGAATGGACAAAAAACTGTACAATTGCTTGTATAGGGCCTATTACGGAAAAAGAGGCGATCCTTTATTTTCCACATGTTATTATGCCGAAAGAGTACACTGTAGAAGCATTACTACAATGCATTTGTGAATCTATAAAATAAAAGAATGGGGATAGAAATCTATGAACTCTTTACAATTTAATCGTCATCGTCGCTTAAGACAAAGCGGTAATATGCGTGCGCTTGTGCGTGAAACGTTTTTACATACGGAAGATTTTATTTACCCTATTTTTGTATTAGAAGGAGAAAATGTTCGTAATGAAGTGCCTTCTATGCCAGGCGTATATCAAATATCTTTAGATTTATTGCAAGCTGAAATGCAAGAGGTTGTTGATTTAGGTATTCGTTCTGTTATTGTATTTGGTTTACCTGCTGAAAAAGATGAAGTTGGATCATCAGCATATTGTGATCATGGAATTGTGCAACGTGCAATTAAGCAAATTAAAGGTGAATTCCCTGAGCTAGTAGTAGTTGCAGATACATGTTTATGTCAATTCACAAGCCATGGTCATTGCGGTGTAATTGAAGATGGTATTATTTTAAATGACGAGTCTCTTGCAGTTCTTGCGAAAACAGCTGTAAGCCAAGCGAAAGCAGGAGCGGACATTATTGCGCCATCAAACATGATGGACGGATTCGTAACAGCAATTCGCCATGCATTAGATGAAAATGGTTTTGGACACGTACCAGTAATGTCGTACGCTGTGAAATATTCATCAGCATTTTACGGACCATTCCGTGATGCGGCGCACGGTGCCCCGCAATTTGGTGATCGTAAAACATATCAAATGGATCCAGCGAACCGTATGGAAGCATTCCGTGAAGCAGAATCAGATGTAATGGAAGGGGCAGATTTCTTAATTGTAAAGCCAGCTCTTTCTTACTTAGATATCGTTCGTGATGTGAAAAATAACTTTAATTTACCAGTCGTTGCTTATAACGTAAGTGGTGAATATTCGATGATTAAAGCAGCAGCGCAAAATGGTTGGATTAATGAAAAAGAAGTTGTACTTGAAAAATTAATTAGCATGAAACGTGCAGGAGCAGATTTAATTATTACGTATCATGCAAAAGATGCAGCAAGATGGTTACAAGAAGGAGGCGCTAAATAATGAAAAAGTTTGATAAGTCGATTGCGGCGTTTGAAGAGGCGCAAGATTTAATGCCTGGTGGCGTAAATAGCCCCGTTCGTGCTTTTAAGTCTGTTGGTATGAATCCGTTGTTTATGGAGCGCGGAAAAGGCTCTAAAGTATATGATATCGATGGAAATGAATACATCGATTACGTATTATCATGGGGTCCTTTAATTCATGGTCATGCGAATGATCGTGTTGTTGAAGCTTTAAAATCTGTTGCTGAAAGAGGAACAAGCTTCGGTGCCCCAACGGAAATTGAGAATAAATTAGCGAAACTTGTTATTGAGCGCGTACCATCAATTGAGATTGTACGTATGGTTAACTCTGGAACAGAAGCGACAATGAGTGCGCTACGTTTAGCTCGTGGTTATACAGGACGTAATAAAATTTTGAAATTCATCGGTTGTTACCACGGTCATGGTGATTCGTTATTAATTAAAGCGGGTTCTGGTGTGGCGACGCTAGGTTTACCAGATAGCCCAGGTGTACCAGAAGGTGTAGCGAAAAATACGATTACCGTAGCGTATAACGATTTAGAAAGTGTGAAATACGCTTTCGAACAATTTGGTGATGATATTGCTTGTATAATTGTAGAACCAGTAGCAGGGAATATGGGTGTTGTTCCTCCGCAACCAGGATTTTTAGAAGGTCTTCGTGAAGTAACAGAGCAAAATGGTGCATTGCTTATTTTTGATGAAGTCATGACCGGATTCCGAGTTGCTTATAATTGCGGACAAGGTTATTACGGTGTAACACCTGATTTAACTTGTTTAGGTAAAGTAATCGGTGGTGGCTTACCAGTAGGAGCATACGGTGGTAAAGCAGAAATTATGCGCCAAGTTGCACCGAGCGGACCGATTTACCAAGCAGGTACTTTATCAGGTAACCCACTTGCAATGGCAGCAGGTTATGAAACGTTAGTACAGTTAACGCCAGAATCATATGTAGAATTTGAGCGTAAAGCTGAAATGTTAGAAGCTGGCTTACGTAAAGCGGCTGAAAAACATGGCATTCCGCATCATATTAACCGTGCGGGTTCTATGATTGGTATCTTCTTTACAGATGAACAAGTTATTAATTACGATGCAGCAAAATCTTCAAACTTAGAATTCTTTGCGGCTTACTATCGTGAAATGGTAGAACAAGGTGTATTCTTGCCACCATCTCAATTCGAAGGTCTATTCTTATCGACAGCACATAGTGATGCAGATATTGAAGCGACGATTGCAGCAGCTGAAATTGCAATGTCAAAATTAAAAGCTTAATTGTTGAAAGAAAATCGCTCTCCATAAGGGGAGCGATTTTTTTTATTCATAAAGTCAGCTTTCCATACATAAATCTGTAATGACATATAGTTTGGGAGGGGGAAAAGAAGTGGCAACAGATCATTCATTACGTTTTTCATTAAAAGAATCTGTTTGGTTCCAAAAAGGACAGGAAGTCGAAGAACTTTTGTCAATTTCGTTAGATCCAGACGTTGAGATAGAAGAGCTTGATCATGAAGTTATCGTGAGAGGGCAATTAGATTTAACGGGAGAGTATGTTGCGCGGCAAGATGATTCGGCTTATTCATTAAGAGATTTATCGCCAGCGAAGTCGATTGATTATGTAGAAACAAGGGAAGATGGGGTTAATGAACTTGTTCATTCCTTTCCGCTTGAAATATCAATTCCGAGAAACCGTGTGAAAGTAATTGAAGAACTATATGTATCTATTGAGGAATTTGATTATGAATTAAAGGAAAATGGTTGCTTACAATTATTAGCGGATATATCTATTACTGGTTTATGTGATGAAGAAAGAATCGAGGATGAAGAGGAAGAAACAGCGTATGCTGAGTTAGAGGCTGATTCCGCACAAGAAGATGAAAATAGACCCGCCATGCACGTAGAAGAACCAGTCTATAAGGAATCAGATGAGTGGGAAGATTACGCATTTGAACCGTTTCAACTAGAGGAAAGAAAAGAGCAGGAAGTAGAGGAAGAGGAAATAGAAGAACATGAATTTGTGGAGCGTGAAGAGGAGAAAGAATCAACGCCACAATTTGAATTGTTCGGAAGAAAAGATTTCAAGAAAGAAAAAGCGAAAAAACAAGAAGAGCAAGAAGAAGAAACGTATTCACAGCGAGATGAAAATGCACTTTATTTAACGAAAATATTTACGAAAGAACCGGAAGAAGAATTTACAAAGTTAAGAATGTATTTCGTGCAAGAAGGGGATACAATCGAATCTGTTGCAGACCGTTATGAAACGTCTGTACAAAACTTATATCGTGTCAATCAAACAGAAGATATATATTTAACTGCGGGACAAATTATTTATATTCCTGTTTCAAGGGCAAAAGCGAAATAAGTGAGTGTTTTCACTCACTTATTTTCCTAAAGGCAATGTTTTGAATAGAAAGGGTTATTCGTATGGATATTGAATTACGAAATCGCTATGAACCCATTGTAAGGCAATATAGATTGGATACACAGCATATGGAAGAGCACGGAAGTGTAACGAAAATTTACACGAATCAAGGTCCGTATGCGCTCAAGAAAATAGAAGACGGGAAGTTAGAGAGGAATAACTTTTTGCACCATATTCAATATTTGAAGGAGAACGGTTTTTCAAATTATGTACCTATATACCATGCGACGGATGGAAATTATATTTTAAGTGACGGGACGTATAATTATTATTTAATGCCTTGGTTAGAACGTGCGGAAGGCAACGGCGAGGAAAATGATCAATACCATAAAATGTTTCAAACTCTCGGGACGTTACATCAAAAAACGGTGAAAGAAGAAACGTATACAGAAGAAGATTTAGAAAAACATTATACAAATATATCCGATCGCTGGGAGAATGATGGTGAGATGTTAGAAGAGTTTCTCGTAGAATCTGAAGCGAAGTGGTATATGTCTCCGTTTGAATTGCAATATTGTACGTACTATCATCATGTAATGAGGGCGCGTGAGTTTGCAATGAAGCAATTAACTGAGTGGAACGATGCGATGAAAGAAAAAGAAAAAACACGTATTACTTTTGTACATGGTAACGTATCGCTTAATCATTTCTTATTTGATTATGAACGGAATGGCTATTTTATTAGTTTAGAAAAATCTAAGTTTGCCACACCGGTGCAAGATATAGTAGGGTTTTATTCTCGGTCTTTAAATACGTATCCAATTGCGCGAAGTGATCGGTTTGAATGGTATCAAATGTACCAAAAAAATTTCCCTTTTACGAAAGAAGAGCAACTACTCATGTTTGCATATATGACGTATCCATCGCAATTTATTCGGCAAATCCAGTCTTATAAGAAAAGAAGAGAGAGTCGCAATGAGGAAAATGAACTGCTCGGAGTAAAGAGCTTACAACAATCGCATTGGCTCGTTAGCAATATAGAATATTTCCTTTCGCAATTACAAGCTGCTCAGCAAGGGAGCGGATAAAGTGATGGGGTCTTACTGCCCGCAAATAGCGGGAGAAAGAAGATAAGTAGAGGATGCTACTTATCTTCTTTTTTTGCCCCAAAAGCCGTAGTATTAAATTTATCTTGACGAATAGGGTTTCGTTTTTTACACTATTGTATATAATAATTAACAATCATATAAATGCCTTGAAGGGGAAGAGTATAACAAGAAACGTCTTCAGAGAGGAGAATCATTAGCTGGGAGATTCTCTAGATAGTTATGTTAGAAGGTAGCCCTGGAGCATCTTTTCTGAACGGAATAGTTCTCATTAGGAAAAGACGGATTTGTCCGTTATCAAATTAAGAGTATAAGCAAATTCCTGAATTTGTTTGTAAATAAAGGTGGTACCGCGATGTCCCTCGTCCTTTTTGGATGAGGGGCATTTTTTATTTTAAGGAGGGAAAATAATGTCAAACACGGAAAAGAATTTACCAACTAAATATGATCATATGTCCGTTGAAGAAGGCCTTTATCAATGGTGGCTTGAAGGCAAATATTTCGAAGCAACAGGAGATGAGAAGAAACAACCATACACAATTGTAATTCCACCTCCGAACGTAACTGGTAAGTTACACTTAGGTCATGCTTGGGATACAACTCTTCAAGATATTTTAACTCGTACGAAGCGTATGCAAGGTTACGATGTATTATGGCTTCCAGGAATGGACCATGCGGGTATCGCAACACAAGCGAAAGTAGAAGGGAAACTTCGTGAAGAAGGTATTTCACGTTACGATCTTGGCCGTGAGAAATTCCTTGAAAAAGCTTGGGAATGGAAAGAGGAATACGCGTCTCACATTCGTCAACAATGGGGGAAAGTTGGTTTAGGATTAGACTATTCTCGTGAACGTTTCACATTAGACGAAGGTTTATCTGATGCGGTTAATAAAGTATTCGTTCAATTATACGAAAAAGGCTTAATTTACCGCGGTGAATATATTATCAACTGGGACCCAGCAACACGCACAGCTCTTTCGGATATTGAAGTAATTCATAAAGAAGTTCAAGGTGCATTCTACCATATGAACTATCCGTTAACAGATGGTTCTGGTCATATTCGTCTTGCGACTACTCGTCCAGAAACGATGCTTGGTGATACAGCAGTAGCAGTTCATCCAGAAGACGATCGTTACAAACATTTAATCGGGAAGACAGTTACACTTCCAATCGTAGGCCGTGAGATTCCGATTATTGCTGATGAGTACGTAGAAAAAGATTTCGGAACAGGCGTTGTAAAAATTACACCAGCTCATGACCCGAATGACTTTGAAGTAGGTAACCGTCATGACTTACCACGTATCTTAGTAATGAACGAAGATGGATCAATGAACGAAAAAGCTGGTAAGTATAACGGTATGGATCGTTTCGAATGCCGTAAAGCGTTAGTGAAGGACTTACAAGAAGCGGGCGTATTAGTAGAAATCGAGCCTCATATGCATTCAGTAGGTCATAGTGAGCGTAGTGGTGCAGTTGTTGAGCCTTACTTATCAACACAATGGTTCGTAAAAATGGCTCCACTTGCTGAAAAGGCAGTAGAGCTTCAACAAAAAGAAGAAGAGAAAGTAACGTTCGTACCAGAACGTTTTGAAAACACATACTTACGCTGGATGGAAAACATTCACGACTGGTGTATTTCTCGTCAATTATGGTGGGGACACCGTATTCCAGCTTGGTATCATAAAGAAACTGGTGAAGTATACGTAGGTACAGATGCACCAGCAGATATTGAAAACTGGAATCAAGATAACGATGTACTTGATACATGGTTCAGTTCAGCGTTATGGCCATTCTCAACACTTGGTTGGCCTAATGAAGATGCAGCAGACTTTAAACGTTACTATTCAACAGATGCATTAGTAACGGGTTATGACATCATCTTCTTCTGGGTATCTCGTATGATTTTCCAAGGTTTAGAGTTTACAGGCGAGCGTCCATTTAAAGATGTATTAATTCACGGTTTAGTTCGTGATGAGCAAGGACGTAAAATGAGTAAATCTCTTGGTAACGGTATTGATCCAATGGATGTTATCGAGAAGTACGGTGCAGATGCAATGCGCTATTTCTTATCAACAGGAAGCGCACCAGGTCAAGATCTACGTTTCAGTATGGAAAAAGTAGAGTCTACTTGGAACTTCATTAATAAAATTTGGAACGCATCACGTTTCGTATTAATGAACATGGATGATATGAAGTATGAAGAAATCGATTTAACTGGTGAAAAATCAGTTGCGGATAAGTGGATTTTAACTCGCTTAAACGAAACAATCGAAAGCGTAACGCGTAACATGGATAAATATGAGTTCGGTGAAGCTGGTCGTTCATTATACAACTTCATTTGGGACGATTTCTGTGACTGGTACATTGAAATGGCGAAACTTCCACTTTACGGTGAAGATGAAGCAGCTAAGAAAACAACTCGTTCTATTTTAGCTTACGTATTAGACCAAACAATGCGTCTATTACACCCATTCATGCCATTCGTAACAGAGAAGATTTGGCAACATTTATCGCATGAAGGCGAATCTATTACAGTAGCAGCATGGCCAACAGTTCGTGAAGATTTACAAGATACAGAAGCTGCGGCAGAAATGCACCTTCTAGTTGATATCATTCGCTCTGTTCGTAACATCCGTGCAGAAGTTAATACGCCAATGAGCAAAAAAGTTCAAATGCAAATTAAAGCAAAAGATGAGGCTGTACTTGCTCAACTTACGAAAAACAGCTCTTACATTGAGCGTTTCTGTAACCCAAGCGAATTAATAATTCAAACGGATTTACAAGCACCAGAAAAAGCAATGACTGCAATCGTATCAGGTGCAGAGTTATTCTTACCGTTAGCTGATCTTATCAATCTTGATGAAGAGAGAGCACGTCTTGAGAAAGAATTTGAGAAGTTCGACAAAGAAGTAGAACGTGTACAGAAGAAACTTTCAAACCAAGGTTTCGTAGCGAAAGCTCCTGCAGCAGTTATTGACGGAGAGCGTGCGAAAGAGCAAGACTACCTAGAAAAACGTGAAGCAGTTCGCCAACGTCTAGCAGATCTTGAAAAGTAAAATATTTTTTAGAGGCTCACTATATTGGTGAGTCTCTTTTCTTTGCGTATAATAGGAGTATGAAGGTTGTCTTTTGAAAGGGGAAGCATACGTGATACATACATACGAAGAAGCGATAGGGTGGATTCATAGCCGATTGAAGTTTGGTATTAAACCGGGATTAGAAAGAATGAAATGGATGCTAGAAGAGCTCGGAAATCCAGAGCGTCACATAAAATGTGTTCATCTTGCTGGTACAAATGGAAAAGGTTCAACGTTAACATATATGCGCTACATGTTAGAAGATGCAAAATATAAGGTAGGAACATTTACCTCTCCATATATTGAAACATTTAACGAACGTATTAGTGTGAACGGGACACCAATTGCAGATGAAGAGATTACTGAACTTGTAAAGATGGTAAAGCCAGTCGTTGAAAAACTAGATGGGACGGATTTAGGGGAAGCGACTGAGTTTGAAATTATTACTGTTATGGCAATTTGTTATTTCGGTAAAGTTAATTTCTGTGATGTTGTTTTATTTGAAACAGGGCTTGGAGGGCGCTTTGATTCTACGAATGTTATTCATCCTGTTCTCACGATTATTACAAATATCGGCCACGATCATATGCATATTTTAGGGAATACACTAGGAGAAATTGCATATGAAAAGGCGGGGATTATTAAGTCTGGTGTTCCGGTTATTACTGGTGTACAAGATGAGGAAGCATTGCAAGTCATTCAAAAAGTTGCAAAGGAAAATCATGCAAACTTATACGAGATGGGCAAGCATTTTACAGCGTTACATAAACAGTCTGGCGAAGATGGAGAACGGTTCGATTTCACTTGTCCTTTCGCCACTTTTGAAGATGTGCGAATCTCAATGAAAGGTGTTCACCAAGTAGGAAACGCAGCACTTGCACTTATGGCAGTCATGTATGTCAAAACATACTTATCATTTTTAATTGAGGAAGTAGAAATAAGAACTGGATTACAGGAAGCGTATTGGATTGGTCGATTTGAAAAACTGCAAAGCAATCCAGATATTATTATAGATGGTGCCCATAACCCAGAAGGTATCGAAAGTCTTGTGAAAACAGTAGAATCACATTACAAAAATAAAAATGTAATAGTTTTATTTACTGCCCTAGGTGATAAACAATTGCATAATATGGTAGATCAATTAGAAACCATTGCCGATGACATTATTTTTACAACATTCGCCTTTGATCGTGCTATTTCTGCTGACAAGCTTGCATCGTATTCAAAGAAAGAGTCAAAACTAGTTTTTGAAAATTGGAAAGAGGCAATTGATACGAAGGTTGAAATGATTGGAGAAAATGATGTTTTTATCATAACAGGTTCTCTTTATTTCATTTCGGAAGTTCGAAAATATATTCGCGAGAAAAACTAGATAGTCTTTGCTATCTAGTTTTTTTGTTCTACAAATGAAGTCAAATGCATACATATAAGATAAATATATAGGGTTATTTGGCGAATTCCTCTGACAAATATCTCGTTTTTTTGTGAAATGAATATGATATGATGCGGACAATGATAAGAGGTGAGGTGTGAGTGTATGGACAAGCAATCACGAACGATCTCAGTGAAAGTGAATGGAACAGAAGCGAAGTATGAGGAGAAGAAGAAAGATGAATTTGAATGGATGGTAGTAGAAAGTGAAAGACCGAAAAACGTTGTTCCGTTTCAAAAAGCGAAATTGGTGTCTAAGGAAAAAAAACGAAAGAAGTGGAGCAATACGTTAATTGCAATCGTTGCCACTGCGATTGTTATTGGTACGGCTTTTGGGATGGGAATGCTACAGTTACTTAAAGGACAAGGTGCGACAGGGGGAAGCGAAGTAACAGCTTCGAAGCAGATGCGAAATGAAGAATCAAAGGTGGGCGGAACGGCAGAACAAACACCGGCACCAAAAGAGGAAAAACAAAAAGCACAGACAGGAACGTCATTAGATCCAATGAAGTTATTTTTTGTGCAAGGAGGGATTTATTCTTCCGAAGAAAAGGGACAGGCCGCTCTTGAAGAGTGGAAAGGTAATGGAGGCGTTGCAGCTTTAAAACCGAGCGGTGATAAGTATGCATTAGTTGTTGGTATTGCTAGCGATGAACAAGGCATAAATCAATTAATGACGCAGTATAAAAATGATAATGTCTCCGTATTGAAAAAGAACTGGGATATAACAGATAAAGCGTTACTTAAAGATGATAAAGAAGTTGGGGCATTTTTAACAAAAGTACAGCCATTATATACTCATTTAGCAAAATATGCTTCCAGCGTACAAGCTAGTGGAAAAAGTAATGCAAAAGATATAGGTGCGATTGAAAAAGAGTGGAAAGCAATTGAAAAAGAAGGAAAAAGTATGAAGCAGGAAGAAGCAAAGAAATTGTATATGTATACGTCAATAGCTGTGCAAACAGTGAAGGATGGAAAAGGTGATAAGGAATCTTTGGCGAAATTAAATCAAGTTATTATTGATGGTATACTTTCATATGAAAAAATTGTTTCCCAAAAGGTGAAATGATAGGATAATGAAATGACGAAGGAAGAAGTATAGGTACTTCTTTCTTTTCTTTTGAATTTAGAGCAAAGTGCTTTCTCTATGGCAGGAATATAATCGTATTTTAGTAAAAAGTATTATTTTATTTAGAGAAAATAATATTTCTGTCATTTGTGGACAAACTATTCCTTTGATACGATTGATGTAAATGATTCTGCTTCATGTGAGAAAGGAAGGAGAAAATATGAGAAAAATTATTTTAGCATCAGGGTCACCTCGCAGGAAGGAACTGCTTGAGTTAGCGGATGTACCATTTGAAATCATTGTAAGTGAAGTAGAAGAGACGATTGGTGCGTACTCATCACCTTCTGATATCGTTATGTCCCTCGCCCTGCAAAAAGCATCTGCGGTAGCAGAAACGAATAGTGATTACATTGTGTTAGGTGCAGACACAATTGTTACATATGAATCGCGTATTCTTGGAAAGCCTTCTAATGAGGCTGAGGCGAAAGAAATGTTGCGATTATTATCAGGGAAAACACATGAAGTGTATACTGGTGTTGCAATTATAGCGAAAGACAAAACAGTCACTTTTTACGAGCGTACAGAAGTTACGTTTTGGGAATTAACAGAAGAGGAAATTGACGTATATGTTGCATCAAAAGAACCTCTTGATAAAGCAGGGAGTTATGGAATTCAAGGTAAAGGATCTATTTTTGTTCAACATATTCAAGGGGACTACTATAGTGTAGTCGGGTTACCAATTTCACGTCTTGTTCGGGAATTAAAACAATTTAATATTGATGTAACCCATGCGTAAAATTGCATGGGATTTTCTTTGAGAGAACAAATAAAAGGGGTGGAGAAATGAACGGTATTCGTGATGTTGTCAAAGAAGAACAGCCACGGGAGCGTTTATTGTTAGAAGGAGCTGGAAGTTTATCGAATCGGGAGCTTCTTGCTGTGTTACTTAGAACAGGTTCTAAAGAAGAAACAGTTTTAAAGTTATCAGATAAAATTTTACATCACTTTGACGGTTTACGTATGTTGAAAGATGCAACGTTAGAAGAGCTTGTCAGTATACATGGTGTTGGGATTGCAAAGGCAGCCCAGCTTATAGCTGCTTTTGAACTTGGTAGAAGAATGGTACGTTTAGAATATCAAAATAGATATAGCATTCGAAGCCCAGAAGATTGCGCGAGATATATGATGGAAGAAATGCGTTTCCTGCAGCAGGAGCATTTTGTATGTGTAAACTTAACATATATACTAATAAAAATCTATATCTAATACTTCTGTTGTGCCATTTTTTTTATCAATTTTGATACTCTCTATAAACATACTCATAAATTGTTTTTTATCTGCCGGAGGTAAGTATGACCAATTGTTTTTTATATTATCTACAATTTCTTTTATGGTATCAGAATCGATTTCTGTATTTTGATTAGGTGTTAAAGATTGTAGTTTTTCGGTCAATTTCTCCAGCATTTCCTTCGTTTCTTTCATGCGATCCGTAAATTCTTCATCAGTCATTAAATCATTAGACCATGCTTTTTGGAATTTTTCTCTTTGACGTTCTGTTTTAGAAATTTGTTTTTTTATTATTTCGGATTCATCATCATCTTCTTTAAACTGTGGAATTTGTTCGAAATGCAAATCTGAAATGTATTTTAAAAAAGCTTTCTCTACTTTCTTTTCACTGGAAGCAAAAGGTTTATTTACTCTATTTAAAGCACATGATTGGCAACGATATTGATTACACTCCACATGTTGATCGTCTCTTTTTCTGTAATATCGGGATCTCTCACTACCTAAACGATTACCGCAATTTGGACATATTAATTTCATTTGATAAATAAAAATTGAATTACATTGACGTTTTTTAAAGTTTTGGCGACTTGAAAGGAGTTTTTGTAATTTCATAAACCGTTCTTTAGTAATGATTCCTTCATGTGTATCTTCAATTATTTCATCAGACCACTTTATAGTCCCGTATACGGCGTTATTAGAAAGAATGTCTAATATGGTAGCTATATGCCATTTGTAACCTCTTATGGGGCTAACATAGCTGTCTAAATGGATGGCAAGTTGTCTAATAGAGTAACCTTCTTCGATTTTTCGTACCATGTCTAAAACTACTTTACTTTCAGTCTCATTTATTATAAGTTTACTATTCTTATTTTTATCAAATCCAAAAGGAGCCTTTGCTGAATATTCGCCTTGTCTTGCTTTTTCGATTTGTCCCATTTTAACACGCTCACCTAAATTTTCTCTTTCCCATTGAGCTAAAGCGGCAACGATGGTAATGAACATTCTACCCATTGCTGTAGAAGTATCATAAACCTCTGTTGCTGATTTAAAAGCACAATTATATTTATCAAACGTATCAAGTAACTTATATAGGTCCATGACTGAACGAGTTAAGCGATCTAACCGATAGACAAGAACCGTAGTAATTAAACCTTGTTTTATATGATCAAGTAACATTTCTAATTGTGGACGATTAGTATCTTTTGCTGATAAACCTTCATCCACATAGAATTTAAAATTATCCCAATCCTGTGCAATACAATATGCTTTTAATTTTTCACGTTGAGCTGAGATAGAGAAACCATCTCTCACTTGTTCCTCGGTACTTACTCTTATATAAATTCCAACAGTCACTATTCTCTCTCCTTTAAAAAAAGAGGACAGCTAGCAAGGCTGTCCATTAAATTTTTAGCGCTAAAGATTTAATTGATTTAGGTATTAGTTTAATGTGGCCATGTACATTACTACTTTACCGTGTATCTTTATATTCGCAGCATCTTCATAAGGAACTGTGTAATCAAAGAAACGATTGTCATATGAATCTGGTCGGAATATTAATCGTTTATTTTCCTTATCATTAAAGAAACGTTTTACAGAATAATCGCAGCCGTTACTAAAAACAACTATATCATTATCGTAAAGCTCTTCTAAAGTGACTGCTTTTACGGCAATCAAAGAGGTATGTGGAATAACTTTATTCATCGAGTCACCATTAACACGAGTCATAAAGATATCTTCCCTACCTGCCCATTTCCCCATTAATGCATCGGGAATATGTATAGTTTCCAAATCCATTTCTGTCATTCCATCAATTTCTAGTGGTAAACCAGCTGAAATTGAAGTTGGAACATAAGTATATGAAGATTCACGTACTAAAGAAATATTTGGAGTATTCGTCTTATACACTTCATTCGTTGGTGGGAACAAATCATTGATCGATATATCCAATGCTTGTGCTATTGCAAATAGTACATCTTGTTCAGGTTCGTTTGTCCCATTTTCATAAGATGAAATTGTATTATGTTTTTTTCCTATTCGTAATCCTAATTCTTTTTGTGTCATTTTCTTTAGTTTTCTAAAATTTTTAATTTGTTGACCAACATATTTAGAAACATCTTGTTTCATGAAGTTCCACCTCCTTTCCAACTATATTATATCATATTTCATGAAGTTTTAAACTGAAAATTTCATAGGACAAGAAAATAAAAAATAAATTTCATAAAACATGAAAGTGAATGTTGAAATTTGTAAAAACTTCATGTAATATGAAAATCGTTAACAAGGAGGTGGGAATATTGCAAGACAACCTAATAAAGTTGCGTATGTATAATAGGTTAAATCAACAGGATATGGCTGATTTAATAGGAGTTGATAAAAGAACATATGTCAACAAAGAGCATGGGGTTACTCAATTTAAGGCGAATGAAATGTTTTTAATCGCTCAAAAGTTTGGTAAAGGAATTGAAGAAATTTTTTTGTCAACTAACTTCATGAAATGTGAAGTTTTTAAGGGGCGGTATCAGTGAAGCGAACAGTATTGGATAATCCGCCAAGTGAAGAAACCAAGTTGAAAATGGTTGGATTTTTAATGAAAACGATGGTTCCTCGTGTATTAGCTGCTCGTAAAGCAGAACAAGAGAAAAGGATGGTGACTAATCATGAACGGAGTATTATCCGCAAGTAAATTAATGAAAGCATCTCAGGTACGCAAACAATGTGCTGAGGTGCGTAATAACCCTACACAAATGTTTGTAACCGAAATGAGAGCAAAGTGTCAGCTAAGGGAAATGAACCGTAAGGTTTCAAATCGAAGGGAGGTGAACTAATTGAAGGAAGTAACATTGGTTTTTAAATCAGGTGCAACGGTTAGTTTTACAGCTGAACAATTTAAAACGTTTAAAAATAGTTTTGGTTTTTTATCAACAATTGAATGGGAAGGTGCTACTGGAAAGTTGCCAGTTCATATTGCTTCTAGTAATATCGATGCAATATTTGTGGAAGACATTGACAAAAGTAAATCCATTAAGGAGCCTGATCATCCAATCGAAGATTTCTACGGTTGTGAAATCAAGCAAGATGATAAGTATTTTATGTTTGGACAGGATGTCGTACTTAAAGAAAATCTAACGGAATACTTAGTTGAGCAACAAAATGTTGAATGTTTTAAAGCTGTATAAAAAGAAAACCACCTGCGCCAACAGGTGATCTAAGAAAATAAATTTTCAACATGATTATAGCACGAATTCAACTCATGTAAAGGAGTGAACTGCTAATGAATATTAAAGAAATAAGTAAAGCTGTACAAGCTATAAGGTTAGCGGGAAATGAAGATGGCATTATTAGTATTCGTGGTAATGAAGTTTTACTTAATAATGAAACATTCGAATCAGTTTTAGATGAATACAAAATTAAGCCGGTTATAACAAAACGCGAATCAGAAGAATATCCATATGAAGTGGCATTTATAAGTGACAATGTGGTCTACTACTCTATCTACACTTCAGAAAGGATGGAAGAAAAAATTGCGGGGATACCAAACAGTAGAAAACTCAATGGTAGTCGGGAATCGTCAGGATTCAGTTATAAGTGATGTTATGTGTGATTGCACAAGTTGTGGAAAGGAAATCTATTTTGGTGAAGAGTACCGTGATATTGGTGGTAATTACATACACGATGAAACAGATTGCATTAAACAATATGTAGAGTCTCATTCCATAAAGAAAGTAGCGGGTGAGTAAAATGAATGCTGCTATTGAAGAATTAGAAAAGTCATTAAGTGTGGAACAACGAAGATTAGGTGATTATCAACGTGATTTGGAAAGAATGGCAGAGAAAAAGCCAATCGTTGAACAAAATATTCAAGATACTGAAAGTAAAATTAAGGACTTTGAAGCTTCAATCTTTGTTCTAAAGAAAATGGCAGAGGGGTAAATATTATGTTTCCTGCAAAGCTTAGGGAAGTAAGAGAAAAGAAGGATCTTACACAACAAGAGTTAGCAGAAAAGATTAATAAAGATAGATCCACAGTTTCTAATTATGAAACAGGAGATTCTAAACCTACCATTTATGTATTAAGCGATATTGCAACAGCCTTAGGTGTATCAACAGATTATTTATTAGGAAGAGTAGAGGTGGATTAATTGGAAATTACAAATGGTGCTGCTATTACCAAAAGTAAAAAAGCGAAAATCATTATCTATTCAAAGCCGGGTAACGGAAAAACAACGGTTGCTGGATTATTACCAGGTAAAACATTAGTCCTTGATATCGATGGGACAAGCCAAGTATTAGAAGGATATGAAAATATAGACATGGCTAAAATTGATGGCGAAAATCCACATGATAGCATTCTACAGTTCTACGCACTGGCCAAAGCGAACATCAGTAAATACGATAACATCTTTATCGATAATTTAACGCATTACCAAAAGTTATGGCTGCTTAAAAAAGGTGAAAATACAAAAAGTGGTATGCCGGAATTAAAGGACTACGCTTTGCTAGATAACCATCTTTTAAAGTTAGTAGAAACATTTAATTCATTAGATGCAAATGTTATTTTCACAGCTTGGGAGACAACAAGAAATATCACTCATGATGATGGGCAACAATATACGCAATTCATTCCAGATATTCGGGATAAGATCGTCAATCACATTATGGGAATCGTTCATGTTGTTGGTCAATTAGTTAAAAAGGCAGATGGTACAAGAGGATTTGTTTTTGAAGGTAATCAAAGCGTGTTTGCTAAGAATCATTTAGATCAACGTAAAGGCTGCGTGCAACAAGAATTAATACTAATGAATGCGGAGGAATAACCATGAAAACGATCTACTTGTTAGTGCTAGCGGTTAGTTTTGGAGTCACGGTTCACTTCATAAATACACCTAACGAGCTTCTCTTTAATGTTTTATTTTCTAACTTGCTAGCTCTAATGGGTATCGGTCTTTACAAGTTATGTGATTGGTCAGGATTGTGGGATACCAACGAAGAATGAAGAGTTAAATTAAACAATAAACCAATTGGAGGAATAAATAATGAGTTTTAAATTTAAATTTGATGAAGAAAATGTATCACAAGGATTCGGTCTTGTAGAGGAAGGTAAATATGAAGTTACGATGATAGCTGCTGAAGCAAAAGAATGGCAAGGTCAATATTCTATGGGGTTCGATGTAGAAATCCGTTCAGATATTCAACAAAAGCATCAAGGAGCAAAAATCCTATATAACACTCTATATCTAACTAGCAGTAATCAAGATTATAAAGAAGACACTGAAAAGAAACGTAACTCATTCTTGAAAGCTTGTGGTTACACAGGTAAACAGGAATTAGATTTAACTGTTGTTGTACGTGAGATTTTAGGTAAAACAGTTTTAGCTTACGTAAAACACGAAACAAAGAATGATAAAACGTTTGCTAAAGTCAAATTCGTGGCACCATCAAATGTAACTCCACCTCAACCAAGTGGATCACCAATTAGTGTTGGGGATGACGATCTACCATTCTAAATAAAACTTAATAGAGAGGTTGGTTTTAACCGACTTCTCTTTTTTATACCCTAAAAGGCAAATTGGAGGGCGAAATGAAAGAAAATCCATACAATTTTAATGAAATTCCTGCTGAGTTAAAGGCCCTTCCTCAATGGATCTTGTGGAAGTTTGAAACACGAAATGGTAAGCAGACCAAAGTTCCGTGTCAAGTAACAGGCGAGATGGCCCAAGCAAATAACAGGCGTACCTGGTCAACGTTTGCAACAGCAGTCAAATTTTACTTAGAAGGTGAATATGACGGAATAGGCTTTGTATTCAGTAGGCAGGATAATTACATCGGAATAGA